>DASQYF010000388.1:0-4991 GCA_035639375.1 Nitrososphaeraceae archaeon | reverse complement strand
TCTCTACCTTTACTGTCAGGCAAATAACATAAGTTTTCCAGAGCTAAGAGATGCTATAAATACTAAATGGAATGTACATATTCTTGAACCAAGAGAAGGAATTGGGGGGCATTGTCTACCAAAGGATACTAAAATGTTCTTACAATCATCAAAGTCTATTAAAAGTAAGATACTCCAAGCAGCAATTGAAGTAGATCAAGATTATAGACGATACAGAGAAGCTAGACAAATAAAAGGAACAGATCAATATTCTATCCCCCAGTCAATTAATTTATAACATCAAAAGGAGTAAGTATGGCACTAATAAGATGAAAAACGTTTAAGTATAAATTTTTTCGTAAGCTTTACATAAATAATTTGCTTATTTGTTGCCTAAATTAGTGGTCTTTCGAAATCATATCAGTTAGATCAATGTTAAAGAAAGTTTTTAATATTCCTATGTATGTTTGGACGGGAGGAGGAATCTCTTCTTCACAGGATACTCCCATATTCCATGCATTTATCCAGATTATCATACTCTGAAACATATTCACAAATCTATGATACTTGCCTGGAACAACTTCTAACGCATCAATATATTTTTCAGCAAGTAACCATGATGCAGTAAAATCAATGCATGGATTTCCATAAACTGCTTCTATTTGCTCCTTTATATTCTTGGCATATCTGAATGGTTTTTGACAAACAAAAAACGGAAATTCAATCTTTGCTGGGAGCATTAGGTCAGGCGGAGACCATATTGTTATAATTCGAGCACCGTTTTTTAATTCGTTTTCAAACTTCTTTATTATCTGTTGAATATTATCAATATCTGTAAACCAAAATAGTATGGCAGTAGCATCGGAAAAGCAAGCTTTACTGACGTCTTCATTAATTATCTCTGCATTTTTCATTCTAATAATTTTTTTTCTTGCCTTATTCGCTAAGGTCTTTCTGATTTCTAAACCAACAGACCTTTTTACTTTGAACTCTTTAGCCGCTATTTTAACAGCATTATTATTTCCACATCTCAGATCAAAGAAAATATCATTTTTACAGAGAGCAGCAAGCCTGAATAATTTTCTTATTACATTGTCAGGAATTGAAATGTCTTCACTGTTTACAACTGATCGAGGCAGTGAAGATATGAACTCTTGAATATTCAATGCTATTATTTTTCTGATTCTTTTAGCGATAATAAAAATCAAAGCAAGATAATAGCGACAATAGAATGGCAAGGAGCATATGCTAACATTATTCTAGCTTAGGCAGTGTATATGTATTAGGATAATGAGTGAAAATACAATACACGCGGAGATAAGTGTAATACCAATTGGGATAAGATCAGAAAAAACAACAACAACTAGTATGAGTAAGGAGATTGCTGTTGCATTTGATGCCATTCAGAAGATAAAAGGTCTGAAGACCGTGCTTACTCCGATGGGAACACAGATTGAATCGGATAATTTTGCCAATATTCTACAAGCAATTGAAGTTGCTCACCAAGTAGTTCGAACGGCTGGTGCAAAAAGGATAATGTCAACAATTAGAATAGATGAAAGATTAGACAAATCAAGCAGCCTAGAAGAAAAAGTAGAATCGGTTATGGAAAAGATTGGTAAATAAGAATGAAGACAAGCTTAAGATTAAAAGAGGATTTAGCATACTATCAATAGTTATACTTAAACATAAAGCGCAGATGATATATATCAGGACAAGATAATAAAGATAAAATATTTTATTACTAATATTCTTGTGATATATATATGTATATATATTTTTATATTCTTGTTATTTCTTAGATTCATTCTTTATAAAAATTGTGATCTGTGAAGGCACTATCAGTCTTGATGCTGCCATTACCACGACCACCTCTACTATGACTCTGGAATATGTGGATTCCATTTGTGATTAACTTCATCATAAGAATATTCTACTACTTCTACACCAGTAGGTAATTTGTCCAATTGTACAGGTATGATGTCAACTAAATATTCAATTTTTTCAAGACCTATTTCAAAATTCCTATCGTTCTTATTTAGTAGTGAGAATAATAATTGAGAATTTATTCCTTCCATAATGCCATTGAAACGCAAGAATATTTTAATGCCTTTCTTACCTCTTCTTCGTTTCATTTCTTTAATCAAGCTTTTGATTCGAAACCATCCTTCTAGTGTAAGTACTTGGAAAAAGGATTCATCAAATGGAATCGGAAATCCAATTTCAATCATGCTAGCATATGAAGCATCGTTAGCCTGCAGCTGTTGCTCTTCTACTGCTCCAAAGAATCTCTTTAGCGTGCTATAGATAGCTTCAATCTCAAAAGGTGATATGCCATAATAATAAAATTTGGCTATTCTATCTATTTCCAAGATATCTTTAAGTTAAAAAATATAGATTAAAGCTTTTACTAGAGTTATTGCTATACTAATATAGAGTTGTCATTTACACAATCGTATTCATAATCGACTAATTATTAATAGTCATGTAGCCTGATATGGTATTGTTATAATATAATGATAACAAAGGAGATAAAGTTTCGATATGCCTGATAATAGTTTCATTGAGAATGTTCTTATAATGCAAGGAGGAGGCTCACTAGGGGCCTTTGGTTGTGGAGTATTCAAGGCCCTTCGAAAAAATAATATAAAACTCCATATTCTTGCTGGTACTTCAATAGGTGGTGTAAATGCTGCTTTAATAGCTGGCAGTAAAGAAGAAGATCGTCCAGAATTAGCACTAGAACAATTCTGGCTAGAATTAGCCGAAAATTCGGTAAATTTGAATTTTCCTATGCCTGAACGGTTGGCAGATAATAATGCTGCCATCATCTCATCTGCATTAGCGGCCTCAAACTTATCTTCACAGATCAACACACAACGCAATTTACAGTTTAAATCACTTCTTTCCTTCTACAGCTCAGCAATTTATGGAAATGACAAGATGTTTGTACCGAGGTGGAGACTTGAATATTCATCAAAAGATCCGCAGTATTTTACACCGTGGAAATGGACATACTTATATGATCACTCACCTTTGCTAAAAACACTCGAAAAATACATAGACTATAGTAAGATACGACCCAATACAAAGTTTAGTTCACCACGTCTGATCATAACAGCAGTTAACGTTTTAACTGCAGAACCATTGACATTTGATAGTTCTGAAATACAAATAAGCCCACGCCATTTGCTTGCTACGTCAGGATATCCATTATACAGTTTTCCATGGGTGGAAGTAGAAGAAGGTGTCTATGCTTGGGATGGCAGTCTATTAAGTAATACTCCTCTAAGGGAAGTAATAGATGCTTCTCCAGTAACCGATAAACAAATTTTCCTAGTAGAAAATTATCCAAAAAATATTGATAAACTTCCACAAAATCTTCCTGAGGTCTTTCACAGAGCAAGAGACATCATGTTCAGTGATAAGACATTGCACAATGTTAAGATGTCTAAAGTAATAACTCAATATCTTAGCTATATTGAAGAGCTCTATCAAGCATTTAAAGAGCATGTAGATCTGGCTAAGCTAGATAAAGAGGTAGTCGCTAAAATCGAAGGAAAGTATAAGAAAATTAAAGAAGACCACGGAGCAGAAATTAAGAGCATACACTATATAACAAGAGAAGAGAAACATCCTCATATGTACGAGAATGCAGATTTTTCTGTAAAAACTATAAAGGAGTCAATTAACGATGGAGAACTAAAGACAAACGAAATATTAAAAGATATCAAGATGAATGACTAGATACGATTTTAGTGAGGAAGATTTTTACTTGTTTAAACCTACAATACATAAAATTATATGTCTATCAAAAGATGATGTGCGTAATTGCTGAAAGATGCGTTAATCTACAATACAGAGAGAGACATAAATTGACATGTAGTAAGATCAGAATTTTATTGACATACAATCTCACTCTCAGATAACAAAGAAAAACAGGAATAAAACAAGAAGATAGTGAAAGGAAAAATAATATATATAATAAGCAGAAATTACAACAGATATAACAAACGCCGATTATATTTTTCTAATATTGAGAAGAGACTATCTACCTATTTACCTTAAACATTAAAAATTATTTCCTTTAATCTCTTCTCACTATAGAATCCATCACACAACTCACAGTACCATGCCTCTCTATAGCCCAATATTGTGTCTGCGATTTTCTTAACCATTGTCTTGCCACATTGAGGACAACTAAAAGCCATTATAGTATATTATAGCATTCCAATATTTTAAGTCTATAATAGGTGACATAACAATAATAACATTAAGAAAGTAGATGTTAATATTAAGTTTCTGGACGCCAAATGACTATTGCTTAAACCATTCGTTAGCAGAGTTATTTATGAATGATTAATAATTTTAACAAATATACATAATATTTTATGGATTTATTTTAAGAATAATTAATATTTAAATAAATTAGAAATAATAATAATTTAGAATTAATATTTCACTATTGATAACTAATAAATTCAACTTCTTTTATTATGAATTATAAGGAATTAAGAATATAGAAATTTAATTCTGACATTTATATTTGACTCATAAATATGGATATAACAAACCAAGGGTCTTTAGGATTGTAATGGAAATGATTCTCGTACTGCAATTAATATCATTAAATTACATAAAAAAAACTGTTTAACTATATATTCTAGTAATTATAATCAAACAATAATAAAGAGAACATGCAACAAAAACAAAGACCTCTTGGTGTTACAATAATAGCAATATTGACGATAATTGGCGGAATAGCATTGCTTAGTATTGGAGCAGTACTTTTTGTGATTGGAATCGGCGTCGTACTTGTGGTATTAGGTATAGCATATCTTGTTATGGCTTATGGTTTATGGAAAGGTAAGAGATGGGCTTGGACTATAACTTTGATAATATCAGTGATAAGCATTATAGTCGGTATCGCTTCAATTGCTACTGGTAATTTTGGAGCAATAATTCATATAATTATAAATGCTGTAGTTATCTATTACTTATACAGACCAAAT
>DASQYF010000387.1:0-3941 GCA_035639375.1 Nitrososphaeraceae archaeon | reverse complement strand
CTTCTATCGCCATCAATCTCTTATCTATGAAATTTACCCCCTTGTATTGAGAAACAGGCAATGTTGTACAGCCTGTTGCAATATTCTCTCCAAGAGACTGTGGTAATAATGTCATTGGTAATAATGTCATAACAATAAGCGAGGCGATTCCTATTGCAATGATACGCAATGAACTGGACAAATATAATTAAAATAAACTAATGCTTGTCAGGTATAATAACTTCTCTTGGCTTGATATTAACAACATTTTGCCTTGCTGCAAACATCATGAAGGATATCCACATCAAAGCAGCAAGATGAAGCAGTATAAAAAGAGATATCTCAAAGTTAGTCTTTAAGATAAGGCGAGGCAGAGAATTTATGCCATTTAATAGATAACCAAATGAAAATAGCAGCGAGACGATCAAAATGATATAACCGATTTTATCAGCGCTTGAAAAACGAAACAACGAGGATGTAAGCATGCTATAATGTAATCTATTATTACCAATACTCCCAAATGACTTGCCCATGATAATCGATACAGCAACTGCAAGCAGTAAAATTTCAATTATTTCGTGAGCAAGTGATCCATAAACAATTCCACTGCCTACTGGAAGATAGCCAACTGGATATAGGATATTTAGCGTGCCAATCACTATATCACCAATAATGTGTTGAACATATGCTAGTGGGTAGATCATTGCAACTGCAAAAGTCTGTTTAAGCCCAAGCCGACTAAAGAGAAAGAAGGAACCACCTATTGCAGCAGATACTATTAGACTATGAGTAAATGTCTTGTGAGTCATGATTCCCAAAGACTGAGTTATTATGTCAATATCAGGAATTATACCAATAACCATAGCAACAGCAAACGAGACCTGTTGGTTAAGCTTAAGAAGCCTGCAAACAAGACAGGCAATAAGAAATGCAACCACTGCGTGACCTACTAGAAACATTGGCTATGTATTGAACCAAGTTTACCTGTGGTTTATCGCAGATTTTAATATTGAGTTTAATATTTTAAATCCATTCTTCCAAGTGCATAATTTTTGTTTTCCAATTCGTTGCCTATAGTTTATTGGAACTTCTGCTATCTTTCCAGAGGACGCAACATGAGCTGCTATTTCGACCTCTACCTCAAAACCCGCGCTTGATACATCTATATTCTTCACAATTTCAGCCCTAAGGACATACATTCCCGAGCAGATATCAGATAAATTGGTTCCGTGAACCACGTTGAATGTCTGGGTTAGTATTTTATTTCCTATTTTGTGAAGGAGGCTCATATTTTTTTTGTCTAGATGTCTCACGCCAATTATCTGGTCATATAACCCAATATATTCTAAGAATCGATAAACGCAAGATGGATCATAAGTAAAGTCGCCGTCCATAATCATCATATAAGATGTCTTCACGTTTTCAAACGCTGTCTTTAGAGCGCCTGCCTTGCCTCGGCCACGTTGAAAAATTATCGATACAGGATACTTTTTGATAACGTCTAAGGTGCCATCCGAGGAGTGACCATCAACAACAAGTATATTGGTTAGTCCTATTGAGAATAATTCATCCAATACCTTGCCTATTGCTTCGCGTTCATTAAATGTAGGGATAACTATGGTTAGTAGGTTATTTGGGTTTTGTCTTTTATCGCTAGATTTTGTCGTCGCTCTCTGCGGCTCTCTAAGATTCTTGGTGAAAAGTCTTCTTTGGCCATTTTGTGATATATAGTACACTCGACGAATTATATAACAAGTAACTATAAAAATTAGTCTAGCAAATTAGGCAAATAATGTCCAGGAAAAGTTTCGTTAAGACATAATACCTCTGCAAGTGTAATTGTAGCAATAATAGCAGTAATGATGGTAAGATTGTTCACAATTTCGTCTTTGAGTTATGTACAGACATCATCTCTTCATCATCATCCCTATGCGTCATCCTCAAGATGGGTTATACCGATATTGTTTAATCTTTTTCCAATAGCGGTAACAGGCAATGACTCTTAACCATCAGTATTCGATCTTGTACCTGGTTATAGTCAATCTGTGAAATTGGGTCCAGGCACATACAAAGTAACTGAAATACCTTCGTCACCAGCAGCAGTTTTTAGTACTCAATTTTGAGGCGATTGTCATGAATTCAGGAGAAGACCAATTGCGACTGAAACTATAAGCGCAGGGGAAACGCAGTCTTGCAGCATCACTAACATCCTAGAGCAGTACCGTCCTCCACCACAACCGGGATACTTGCATTACCTCTCAAGCGTAAGAGTTGAGTTTGTATTAATACGTTTAATATAAACTTCAAAGCTAAGGCATCCATGCCGGAAAAACGCTGTTTCTATCTTCCTGTTGAGGGTCGGGATACAGACCTAGTGATACAGGAGTATTTTGGCTCTTAACTGTAGCTAAATCATATGGTGGCTGGTTTGCGATTAACACGATCGAAAGTCTAGAAGGTTACTCAAGGTATTCCGGTCTAAATGAACTTCTCAAACTGAAAAACAAGTACGATCATGCAATTATCAACGGGGTATCAATCTATTTAGTATCAAAAGAGTGGCTTCCGGCAGATGGTAGGAATCAGCCTTTGTTAGCGGTACATCCTACTAAAGACCTGCTCGACAGACTGGATGACATACCAAACATATCAGAGATGACCGTTGTGCCATATATAGCGAAAGAAGTCGAAGATTGGATAATGCTCCGCAGTGCAACGATATTACAAAGTGATCTTGTATCTGACGACAACAACAAACAACCATCATCAAAACTAGATTCGGTTGTTGCAGCTGCACTACAAGACTACAATAAGAGGGTGAATTTTAATCAAGGTGTTTGGGAAAATGGCATTAAATTTGGTTCAATCGTCTTGTTCAGGATATTAGCCGACAACGGTATTAATTATGATCCTGATGCTATCAAAGAGTATCTTCAAACTGAACTTAAATGGAATCCACTTGCTGCTGATCAGGCTGCAAGAGTAGCAGAGATCATAAGGTCATGAGAGGGATTTAAAGAGAAGTGGCCCGATGTACTAGAACCCTGGATAACTAAATTCTGGAGTCGCAATTCCGATGGTGTATTACAGAAATGGCGTACAATGCCCAAAGATTTCAAATAAAAGATCACGATTCTTTATAATGCATAGGAAAAGATATAATCTAATCGTCCATTATTTCATATATTCTAGATGGTTGACGTTCAAAGACCTTGAGAAAAAAGTCAGTGGCTTAGAAGCAACAAAACGAGACCATAAGATACTTGAATTATTACATGATAAACCATTTTGGCTCTGGAATACAGAAAAGCATAAACAAGAAGACATAAACACAAAAGGACAATGCTGCTTCAATCATATAGTTTCTTGTCCTACCAAGAATGGACAAGAAAAGGCAATGTTTGATTATGAAAAATTGTTGTACTACTCTCTGTTGGATAACCTCTTAGATGTTCTCTGTAATTCTAGATTTATGTTACCATCTATTAGATCATAAATCGCCTTTTTCTTGATGGAAATAGAATTAATATTATAAACTAATACAAAATAAGATACCCATCTTTCTGTACAAGAAATTAATGCGTTGCAGTCTATCATTTTTCTCTTCTTCCCTTTTGACAATATCTAGTTCTTTTCGTTGTACTCTAGTCCAACTAATATAATGATTGTTCTTCCTATAACTTAATGCTCGCTTGTTTGTCGTTGTATTGCCGGTAACATTCATATAATTCACCAACCTCAAACTTGTAACCCATATCTCCTAACAAGTACTTTCAAAAAATGAATTATCTCCGATTGTGCATATTCAATTGACTTGGATGTCTGATGTTGTCTAACGCCTCAACAAGAGGAAGATTAGGTGCAAGAGATTCCTCAGCCCTGCAAACTGCCTTTTCATGTAACGATTTGATATATAGCCGAAATAATCTATCAGCTAATTTTAGCTGAATATTAATGGCAGA
>DASQYF010000386.1:0-4854 GCA_035639375.1 Nitrososphaeraceae archaeon | reverse complement strand
CAAGTCCCTTACGCTTTATCGATAGTCTAAGAGCATTGTAGCTATGATTACCAGATCCTTTTGCTAGATCTAAAATTGTCTCATTAACTACACTTATGTATGCCTTTTTAGTCCTCCTAATGAAAGAGGGATATTTGTAATGCTCTAGAATGGCATAATCTTTAAGATAATTGTCTGGCTCACTATGCAATATCTTGATACTCTGAATTGCTTCTTCTGGTCTGAGACCAGTTAATGCATTAAATAAAAGGATATTTCCGTATGATTTAGGCAACATTGAATATGCATCTTTGAGCCATTTTACCATTGAACTGAAATCGTGGTCAGTATTGGTAATATTTGGAATAGTTGAATTGCATCTTCGTTTGACCATTTTAGCTGGTAGCGCTCAATGATATCCTTCCATAGGTCGTAACACCCTAAATATTTGGATAAGGCTGCCAAAGATTTTATTGGATGTATTCTTTTATCATTAGATAATGTCAACAGCACTTGAGCATTACTTTCTGTCAATATATGATAATATTTCTTTGAATATAGTAGCCTTACTTTAGCGGTATGTTTATTGTAAATCTTTAGGAGATATTCTTGGAATTTGACCCAAAATTCTTCGTCATTGTTTGTAGCAAATATATTTTCTGTGACTTGGTAGCTCAGCTTGGTAGAGTGTTGCCTTGGTAATCTTACTGTATATGGTAAGGACCTTACTGTATTTGGTAAGATTACACAATTATCGAAAAGCCCAATTCTTTCTCCCTTTGTCGAAACAAGCAAGCCTTGGCCGGGATTTGGACCCGGGACCTTTGCCTTACCAAGGCAACGCTCTACCAAGCTGAGCTACCAAGGCGCTCAAGATTATTGGTTTTCATTATTTGTTTCTCTAGTCTATAGTTTATACGAGTAATCAAACCATAATCGGCGAATTAAGTAGTTTTGCTATTATTTGCATTTATTAATCTAGCTATCAGTAAATTTTCAACTATCTTACTTCATATGCATCATTATACTAGTAAAACAAATAAAAGCAACAAGTTCATGTCATATTTTCTTTGTTTTACTTGAAATACGCATAGACTGGGATATAACTTAAGAATCTATCTGTCTTTTAATGGTTGTAATAGATGAGATAATTATCCATGTAAGGTTTAATTACAGTATCCAAATAAACTTTCTGATAGGTAAAGCGGGGGTTGTAGAGCCTAGCCAAATAGCCTAAATACAGAATTGGAGACGCGGGACTTAAGATCTTGAAGAATGGGTGATCCCGTCCCTTAGGGGTTCGTGGGTTCGAATCCCACCCCCCGCATCTCAGAATTCTGATTTTGCTTGAAGTCTAGCACAGATTTGATAAAGTGTCTATGAAGCCTATCGTCTCCCGATAATTCTGGATGGAAAGCAGTTGCGATAATGTTTTTATGATTTACAGCAACGATTTTATTATTAAATTTGGCTATAGTATTAACTCCATTTCCAATTTCAGTTATAACTGGAGCTCGTATGAAAATGCCTTTGTACGCGTCCCTACCTAGTATTGGTATATACAGATCTGTTTCAAAAGAATCATTTTGTCTTCCAAATGCATTTCGTTCTATCACAACATCCAAATTACCCAACAGTTGCTGCTTTGTCTTGCCGACAACTCTATCGTAGGCACGTTTTGAAAGCATAATCATTCCGGCACATGATCCCATTACAGGCATACCGTTGGAAATACGAGTCCTGATTGTCTGAAGCGATCCTTCTTGTATCGTAGCCAGACTGCTAATTACAGTACTTTCTCCTCCAGGTATTATCAAGCCATCGACTTCATTAATTTCCTTAGAATAGCGAACAGATTTTACAGTGCCTCTTACTTTCATATGCTGTAGTGCTTCATCAGCGGCAGTAATATTTTCTTCAATATCTCCTTGAACTGCCAATACACCGATAATAATTTCATCCTTCAAGTTGATGGTCCTCGTTCTTGCATCTTTAGTTCGAGATTCTTTGTATCAAGTCCGAGCATAGATTTATCCTCTTCAACCATTTTCTGTGCCTCCATAACAATCTGTGGATTGTCGTAATATGTGGTAGCAAGAACTATTGACTTTGCTCTTTGAGATGGGTCAGCTGCTTTAAAGATACCAGACCCAACAAATACTCCATCGCATCCAAGATTCATTAGAAGGGCTGCATCTGCAGGAGTAGATATTCCACCTGCAGCAAAATTTACCACTGGTAACCTACCCAGACGTGCGGTTTCTTCAACGAGCGAAAATGAAACGTTCAATTCTCTTGCACTTTTAATTAGTCCTTGATTATCCCCATTACGATATATTGAACTAATATGACGTATACCATTGTTAACCATTTTCATATGAGTGACAGCTTCAGCAACGTTACCAGTACCGGGTTCGCCCTTTGTTCTAATCATAGCGCATCCTTCTTCTATTCTTCTTAATGCCTCACCAAGATTCTTTGCTCCGTTGACAAATGGTGTTGTGTAATCCCATTTCCATATATGACTGACCTCGTCTGCTGGAGTTAAAACTTCACTTTCATCGATCATATCTACTCCTGTTGCTTCAAGTACTTTGGCTTCCCAAACATGACCAATTCTACATTTTGCCATGATAGGAATAGTAACAGCATCCATAATGTTCTGAATCACCTTAACACTTGCTGTTCTAGCAACTCCCCCAGCCTTTCTTACATCATATGGTAGTTTATCCAACACCATAACAGCAACCGCGCCAGCGTCTTCTGCAACTTGCGCCTGTTCGGCATTAGTGACATCCATTATTACTCCATGCTTCTGCATATGAGCAAAACCGCGCTTAATCAGAGTAGTGCCTCGAATGATCTTCGCATTTTCTGTTTTATCTAATTTCATGCCCTTGGGCTCAAGTTCATTCGCCACAAGAGATATTGTCATAATTTACTTTCTTAGTTCGCTCTATATAGACATTAGTATATTTTAAAACTTAAGCGAACAAATTATATGACTTTTATTTGGATTAAATCTGTCCTGCATTGAGATTCAAGTCAAAAGGAATGACTTCCTTATTGTTTTTGATCCCTGTTATGGTAATTTGCGTGATTCTTCTTTTAGCTCAATTAGGTTTTATTTCAAAATAATAATAATATTAATAATAGATAAGGTAATATATCACAATCTTTGCCATTCTCTATCTTTGCTTTCTTTTTAACATAGCATTGATAATAATATTGCTCATTATATCTTTCTCCAATTCTCTTTTGAGTGAAGCGCAGGTCTTGGGATTTGCAGAGTCTACGTAAATGTTAACCCATTGCTGAGTAAGTAGCTATATTCAGTTAAGCTATGATAGCATATGAAACAGATTTGTTAAATAAGTCCATTTTCATAACTCAACCTTATGGAAAGTGTAAAATATCTTATACATCAGTCAGACGCGCAGCTCATAGAATCCTGTTTATTATTGGGAGAGGAGGACTACTGATATGTCACACGTAGATGGAGTTGACGATGGCATAGGTTATGGTGTGTCTGGCAAGAGCAGTAGCGGCGCTGGTGTGCAGGGCCAAAGCCAGAAGAGCGCTGCTGTGGCTGGCTTCAGCACCGACGGCTTTGGTGTGGTTGGCATGAGCGGCAACAGAGCTGGTCTGTATTGCAATAGCAGTTATGACTATGCTGCCGTCCTAAACGGGAAAGTGCAAATAACCGGTAATCTTGAAAAAGGTGGAGGCTCATTTAAGATAGACCACCCACTTGATCCAGCTAACAAATACCTTTGCCATTCCTTTGTAGAGTCACCAGATATGAAGAACGTCTATGATGGTGTGGTTGCATTAGACAACAAGGGTAAAGCAGAGATAGAGCTTCCAAATTGGTTTGGTATACTCAATAAGGATTTTCGCTATCAGCTTACTGCTATAGGAGCTCCTGGGCCTAATCTGTATATTGCAGAGAAAATATCTGATACGACTACAAGCAACAAAAACAAAAACAAAAACAACAACAGTCGCTTCAGGATTGCAGGAGGTACTTCAGGTATGGAAGTCTCATGGCAGGTAACAGGTATACGTAAGGATCCTTGGGCTAATGCTAACCGGATTCAGGTAGAGGAAGATAAGCCTGCTAAGGAACGAGGCTATTACCTACATCCAGAACTTTATGGTCAGCCAGAAGAGAATGGGATAAGCCATCGACTCTTTCCAAAAGACAAAAGAGAAGAATTGGCAAGAGCTGTTAATAAATGAAAACAAGCCTAGTAACTTGTAGCTCATCTTTGAATTGAGTTGAAATATCTGTATCTACTCTTTTTAACTTTCTTTTCTCCTCCTTCTCTCCTTCACTCTCTGTTCGGTGATTCAAATCTTATTATTTTGTATGATAAGTAACAGCATGTTATTGAACCCGAACGAATCACCATCATGAGCATCAGCATCATCAACATTACCATTAAGATATCTACAAGAGATAATACATAATAGAATAACACAGAAGAAAGAGTAGAGATCCATCCATCTCATAATAAAGCATATTTAGAAAGTCTGAGGATAGAGATAGAAACATTGCATGGGTATTAGCAGAAATACTTACACTCTTGCGACAACAATCATCAGCCAATACTTAAATGGCCTTTTTGTGTTTCAGGATCATACCTTCACAAAAAATGCGATATTATATTAAATGCAAGCTAAATCCCACGCAAAGACAACGATTAAGAGAAGGCATTGAATCTCGATCATTTGCTAAAGATAAAATATTCTATGAAGGGATGCAAGCTGCATTAAGAGAAGGTACAATAGATGAAAATGATATAGTTCATTTTGTTGAAATCTGCTATTGTTTGGAAGGAGGTTTATATCCTATGGCAATGGAAATTCCAA
>DASQYF010000385.1:0-3682 GCA_035639375.1 Nitrososphaeraceae archaeon | reverse complement strand
CATTCGTCAGCCTGTTCGTTTATTACATAGGCGTAGTAGTTACTCATGGATGTGTGTCAGACAACCATCCAGAGTCATATGTATATAACATAGAATTCAACCCGTCCGTCCATCCCCAATATAACCAGATTATACACCGTAAATATTAGTTGTTATACATACATCACAAGAAAAATGATAAAAGAATGAACAGGTACATTGCTCGAATACCAACTTATATTTGATATCGTCATATAAAAAAGAAATGTAAAGTAGCTAGGACTAAATATTTTTGATTCATAACTTTACATTAAATTCAACAAATGCAAGAGAAAAAAATGTTATTTTCTTCGATAACAATGAATAATAAACACGAATTTATGGATTTGGTTATTCTAAGCTACTATCTATAGCCATTAATAATCCTGACCATTTATTCTCATAAAGAGTTTCATCTATTGCAAATATTTCATTGACTGAATATATCTATCTATTCTTAGAATCTATTTGCAAATTCAGCATATATTTCTGAACCTTTTCCAAAAATACATATGCTTTAAGTTATTTCGTTATCTATCTTAACCAAGCTAAAGTTTGACTTAAGTTAACATAGCCTTCTTAAAGGATAAAAAGAATATCCATTAATGAGTTTTTGCACATCTCCTTTTCATTTGGTTCCTATAATAACATATTCCATGATGTGCTATTTCACTTGGATCTTTACCATCATTACTTCTTGGAGCATGTTTTGAGTGTAATCTTCTGATAAATCTCATCTATATCCACTAAATTGTTTATATGTAGATATCCTAAAAGCTGTATGCTAATTATTAAAATTATATAATATTACATTAACACGAATTACTAGATCCATTAAAAACTAGCCTTGTTGGAGTTGCTGATTGTATAGATAACTGCCATAAAAAATTGCACTCAATTTAGAAGCGTGGCAATTTGATATTAAATGTTAATGTAGAATTATAATTTCTGAGATATGCAAGAAAAATGTAAAGCAAATATGTTGCTAATGCATATAAAGCAATATGTCAATACTCCCTACTTATTTCTAATAAAAAATCACTCTTTGGTATCTTCTCATTTTTATTTTGCTTTATATACCATTTTATATAATTTATATTAAGTATTACTTCTTTTTCCTTTTGATTTATCGAAAACTTAAATATTATTTTATTATCGGACAATATGTATTTCTATTGCTATTCCTTTCTCTATGAAAGATCGTGCATTTTCAAATGGTAGTACTGCAACGTCTTCCTCTTGGAATGGTCCATACTTTGTCATATCCACTCCTATAAACTGTTCCATTGATTTGATAAATCTGATAACTATTTGTTTTGCCCGAATTTTGGCCGACATTGATTCCATAACTTTAGGTCTTCCATTGATAGTTGCGGCTATGACAGCATTTCTTCTTTTATCAGACTCTTTTTCTCCATCTAAAATATATTTTTCCTCATCTGTAAGTTTTGAATAATCCACTGCTGTTGTTGTTGCCGATGACGCTGAAGATGATATTTCATACGGATATTCTTTTAACTTTTGATGCCTACATTCAAGTAATAGCTGGACGGATTTAGATATCATCTCAACCATTCTGTCTCTAATTTTTGCTTCTATTCCCTCGTAGCCTTGCCCTTTTATATCACCAAGTAGAGTAGCAATATTTTGATAAGTGTCAATAGGTATAGATTGTAATGTAGGAATTTGGATTTCTGTCACTAGTAAATTGTATACATCCTCAATTGTTAATGATGAGTTGGTATTGTTTCTTGCTTCTGGGTCTTGATCTTCTCTTATTGTTGTCATTATCATTAATCAGCATTTAGTAATATGTTTTCTGTATTATTTATAAAATTTCCTCTATGTTAGATCATTGTAATGCTATTATAATTTCTTTGGCTAAAACAATATGATATCATAGGCTTATTTTCATTTGTATCATTAAGATACCATTCTTAGTCAATAGTAAGTATAACATCAAAACATTGTTCTTAGAGAAATTGATATATAAGAAGAATAGGTTGCATACACCTTATAAGCTTTAGAACATATTATAAAATGTGAGCAGCGAAGATAATAATAACGCTCAAAAGAAAATTCCAAATAAAAAAAAGGGCGAAGAAACTACAAATAAAAATCCTGAGGATATTGATGACAGCAACATTATAGTAATCAGTCCATCAGAGACTGGATCGAAGGCTTATGAAGCTGATCAGCCGTCGTCATCGGGCGAAGTAGAATCAGTTTCTACTAAAGTCAAAGAAGCTGGAATGTCTCTTAGGGAACTTGTTTTAGCATTTGGTAGGAAAGCTAAAACTGCGACTGAATCGACATCCAAAGAAATAAAGTCAAAAGCAACTGATGTTACTACGCCAGATGCAAAGGATGTTCAAACCTTGGGAGCAAATGTAGATACTATAATCTCAGTATTCGAAGATACTATGGATGAGATTCATAAAGAAGATTACGATGAGCAAGAAAAGTTGTTAGCAGGTTACAAAAAATATTTAGAATCACAGGCCAAAGTTGTTGATACAAGATTAAATTTAGCAAAAAGACTTAAACGAGGAGCTTGAATCTCAATAAAATACGTCATTAAGAGTTTCTCTACTTAGTGGATGAGGATAATAACAATAATAATCAATAGGATAACCATTGACAGCATTTATATTGTTACCCAATTTTATCTGCTATCGCGATCAGCTCTAAAGATAATTATTTCCAGTAGCAATTTGTGATAACAGGCCTACCTCATTAGCATTAGAATTATTGTCATCATCAATATAATGCATTTTCAGATCATAATTACAACTACGATTATTATCACTTTTATCAAGACAATGACAAAAGAAGGTCTAGATAACCAATGATAGGATTAATAAATGGTTATAAAGATTGAATAATAAAATGGTATTTTCTAGATGAGTTGTATTTTATATACATTCATTGATGTTTGAATAAGAAAGAGTAATTTACCGCTGCTTTTTTATTATAGATATGCAGGCAAAACAGAGAAAACGATTATTAATTTATGCAGGAATAGGGTTTATTATTAGTGGTATTGTCTCTATATTTTTGATATACAAATTATGGTATTAATAAGTTCACATATTCCTTTGAAAACTTTATTATACGAAACTCTATCCCTTAAAATGACAACTAAATATCTCAAATTTACAAAAGTATGCAAAGTATAAAGATATTGTATTGACTTAATGAAGTTCTAAGTTACAGGAAATTATTGATACTGATAATACAAAAAATACCAGCAAGATCGACACTCAGCTAATTACAAAGATTGATTGAAAGCAACAAATGAAAAGGATAGATAGATAGATTGCTCATCCCACCTCCTCCTAATCCATAGTAAAATTATAATTAATTATTACAATGGCAATGACTTGCTCTTCTTCTTCTTCTTCTGCAGAACATCGGTTATATTAAGAAGGAGAAGGATCAGTACAATAAATAGTAGTATAAAATACAGAAGTAATTTACCACATGTGGTTAAGGGTTAATTGTTGTCTTGAACTAGGATTATTATATTTTTCTCTCTGTCGATTTAAATGTCGACAATAATAAAAGTAAATCAAAAATATATTACATATCTATTTGTTTAAAATTGTTTAAATTTAACTTTATTGTATTTAGTCATATTGGAAGTCCAAAATAGCAGAAGCTG
>DASQYF010000384.1:0-2159 GCA_035639375.1 Nitrososphaeraceae archaeon | reverse complement strand
TTGATATAAAAGATACTAACCGTATCTGAACTGATATTCATTAAGAATGAAATATGAAGCATATAATAACGAGATATTAAAACCAGGATTCAAACAGATCCAGCCATTTCTCAAAGCAAAGTTTTGCATGAGCTAACTTTTATTATGATGCTTTTTATTAAATAACCACAAGACTAAATCTATTTTTTTCTAGTCGACGGCATGTAGTATTCAAATGACGTTCTCTTAATCTTTGTCTTAGGTTTTATATACAAATATATCAGCTTAGATTTTTGAATTATTTCAGATTTTAAAGGGTTAATTCAAGTGTCTTGATAGGTCTCCACATAAATGTCATAATACTATAAAGTTTGTTATTCGATTAATCTAATTTCTCTAATTTTTCTGATCAGATAAACGCATTGGGGTGAGTTGTTTAATTTTGCTCTCTCTATGCCTACTATATACCCTCATGTGACTTTATCGAACATTAATGAATTGAATACGCCACATATTTTAACTGGGTAAAAAATCCTAATGATAATCTCTTATAAATATCCTGACAGTCTCTTAAGCATCAACTGCCTCCGCTGCTCTGGCAATTACTTCAGAAAGGGCTGGATGTATATGTATAGTTTTCGCTATACCACCGACTGTACCGTCAGCGGCTTTCATTGCTACCAGAACTTCATGAATAAGCGTCGATGCATCAGTTCCAATAATATGACAACCAAGAATTTTTTTATCACTTCTATTAACAAGAAATTTTACAAAACCGTCTCTGTCTGCTATTGCTTCGCCCATTCCTGTCTTTATATATGGATAAATTGACTTCTGACAGTCAATACGTTTTATAATTAATTGCTGTTCAGTAAATCCTACGGCAGCGACTTGAGGTGAACTAAATATTGCGTGTGGCATAGCAGTATAATCAACAGGAACCTTTTTCGTGTCAGCGACTAGGATATTATGATAAGCATATCGAGCTTCATTATTGGCACTATGTTTGAATTGATAATGTCCGACTACATCTCCTAGTGCAAATATGCCTTTGATATTAGTTTCAAGATATTGATCTACTATAATGAAACCATTTTCATCTAGCTTGACATCTGTTTTTTTGATATCAAGAGAATCTGAATTTGGTACTCTTCCAACAGCAACCAATAGCTGCTCCGAATTTAATTCTAACATTTTTCCAGAGAACTTATTTTTTGCTACAATATGTAATGTATTAGAATCACTCTTAGATACTGACTCCACATCATAGCCCAAATAGACATTGTACTTCTTGGAAAAAATCTCAGTAAACCTGCGTGAGATTTCGGCATCTTCCTTTGGAATAAGTACATCTTCAATCTGGATGATATTAATCTCTGTTCCAAGGCTGCCATAAAAATGAGCTAGTTCACATGTTATGTATCCTCCGCCTATAAAAGTAAGAGTGCGAGGTTGTTGTTTGAGACGCAACGATTCATTGCTAGTGATATATCCGCTATCTTGCAGTCCCTTTATTTTCGGAATTTTAGGTCTGGTACCAGAAGCAATTAAAATGTTTTCTGCAGTTAGTATGATTTCTTCATCACCTCCCATATCTGATCCCCTAAGAGCAATCATTTTTTTGCCAATAAATCTGCATTCGTTAGCAAAAAGCTTGGGGTTCACAGAATTCTCATATGACTTTCTAATATTATCTGAATTAGAATCCGTTATACTATTTACTCGTTCAACAATCTTTTCAAAATCAACAGAGAATCCATCAACCTTTATTCCAAAGATACTAGCATGCTTGATTATTTCAGCTACGTCTGCACTATGTATCAGTAGTTTTGAAGGAATGCATCCTCTATTAAGACAGGTGCCACCCATTTTATCATTTTCAATAATCGCAACTTTAAGCCCATGTTGGGTTGCAGCAGCATTAGCAACATCTAGTCCGGATCCACTTCCAATAACAATAAGATCGAATTTCTCTTGCAATTTGAATATTATTTATCTATTTTATTTTATTTTAGATAAGGATTTATCTTTAAAGCCAGTTGCTTTTCTCTCAAAGGGATCTCTTTAGTTTTCTCCATTATTGCTCCAATAATTATTGTACCGACGAAATTATGTTTGGCATAGCACTGGGAAAACTATCATACACACGTACATCCTCTATTTGCAATTAGAACCTAGAC
>DASQYF010000383.1:0-2128 GCA_035639375.1 Nitrososphaeraceae archaeon | reverse complement strand
AGAGGAGTGGTATGAAACCATGAAAAAGAGTGTAACTTATGCGATGCCAAGACCCATAGATAAAGCATTCTATGGATAATATTAGCAGATTAGATTTCCTTTGCATCAGATAGAAGATGCCAAATAATTTAAAAAAGACATTCGAAAATAGTTAGATTAACACAAATCGACATACTCTATAGTCGAATAATTGGAACATTGAATTTAAAAAAAGTATGGTAACAACGTGACTCTATCATTATCGAGAGACAGATGGTATAAAACTGCGTCAGTACTTATCGTGAAGAGATTATATCTTAATTCTTCAAAAAATATGATGATATAACAAAATAAACGTTCTGAATTCTTTTAGTCTGTATATTTAATCCATTCAGACCAGGTTTTACCTATCGATAATTATCGGTCTTTGCCTTTTGCCTTGCCTTCTCTATTATTTATGTACAATACTGATAAATCATCCACAAATAATTATTGGCCAAGACAGTCGAATATAGGCTAAGAGCTGTGAGAGTTCAAAAAGAAAAACTACAACTGCTATTATTATTCTAACAATTATTTTCTAACCGTTATTGAACGAGTAACTATTTAATAAAACTTAAGTCATTGTATTTTACATGAGCATCTAGCCAGCGTTATACAACTGGTAATCAAATTAACGAATCATGACGATGTAATACCCTTGAAGTATCTATAGATGCTGTTGCTGCCAAATCTGTAACAACAATCTAGTATTAAAGACGATGCTATTAACCTGTTGACAAATATATCGTTATGTGTTCAATAACGATCATAACATTGTCTTCTTAGAATTTGCAAAAGTTATTCGCAAAATATTATATTATATTAGAATACCTAACTTTACTGAAGCAGAACTCTATTACAATTCCAAATGCTGCCGATATTATTTCAATTACAAGAACAGCCAATTCGTATTAACTCTAATAGCAAATTGTTGTAATAAAAGGTAACCGACATAAATTCACAGACAATACGTTATCGCTATCCTAGTCATTATCTACGAATATACAACAGAAGCGTTAAATCCAAGCCGTATGAGTTGATATCAAACAGGTCTGAAAATTGGTTACCGAGGATCTTTTTTTTAGTATTGTTATAATACTTGTTAGTGCTAGGATTCTTGGAGAGATTGCTCAGAGGTTTCATCAGCCAGCACTAGTCGGCGAGATACTAGCAGGGATCATTCTTGGCCCATCATTATTATTAATAGTTGTACCCAATGAAGATCTTGTAGTATTATCAGAACTTGCTGTATTCTTCCTAATGTTCCTCGCTGGTTTAGAAATGCATCCTGAAGAGATCAAAAGAGCTGGGAAATCAGCAATAATTATATCGTCTATTGCATTTGTCCTTCCTCTTATTGGAGGGGTTGGAATTTCACTTCTTTTTCAACTTGATACTATACAAGCGATGTTCATGGGTCTGCTTCTGTCAATTACTGCAGTACCTGTTAGCGCAATTATATTGATGGAATTAGGGATTATAAGAACAAGACTTGGAAACGCAGTAATGACGTCTGCTGTCATCAACGACATTTTTTCTCTTGTAATTCTATCGATTATCCTTCAGCTTAACAATATCGATAATCTAGGGCAAATGAATTATACCGCTACAGGTTTTTCAGTAATAAATATTGGCTCTTTCGTTGGTGGGATATTTATGATCGATTTGCTTTTTAGAAAAACAAGTCATTGGCTTCCTAAGAGAATGGCACCATTATTTTCTAAGATGAAAACAAAGGAAGCAGCATTTGGGATGCTACTAATTACAACAATTACCATTTCACTTATTGCTCAACAAGCTGGGCTACATTTTATTATTGGTACTTTCTTTTCTGGATTGATAGTCTACAAACAGATTATTGGTAAGAAAAATTTTGATCGAGTGTATGGAATTGTCTCTGCTATTTCATTTGGTTTCTTCGCTCCAATATTCTTTGCGTTAATAGGAATACAGTTTAGTGCCCAAAGTCTTCTTAGTGCTATTCCAATATTCTTATCTCTTCTTGCAGTGGCAATAATTGGTAAAGTGGGAGGAGGGTCGCTTGGTGCAAGATTGGCTAAATTCAACAAGGAGCAATGTTTATCTATAGGATTTCTAATGAACGGCA
>DASQYF010000382.1:0-17729 GCA_035639375.1 Nitrososphaeraceae archaeon | reverse complement strand
ATCTCAATAGCAGTAGAACCATTGTCAGAATAAAATACTTTATCCATCCCCTTTGACATGTTCAAGATTTTTTTTGCCAATTCAATGGAAGGACCATTTGCCAACCCAAATAGTGTAGAGTGCTGAAGATTTTGGAGCTGCTGTGTCATTCTATTTACTACTTCATTTTTTCCGTGTCCCCATACATTACACCACATACTTGCTATACCATCTAGGTACTTCTTGCCGCTATCATCCATAAGATAAAATCCTCTTCCACGGACAATTACTTTGTTATCAAACTTTGTCCAGTCGTTCATTTGTGTATAAGGATGCCAGACAAATTTCTTATCAGCGTCATTTAACTTCAATTCAATTAAATGCTATACTGAATATTCTAATAATATTTCTATGAAGGGTATATTCATAACAGGAACAGATACAAATGTGGGAAAAACAATAATTGCAGCATCATTCGCATGGCTAATTCGAAGGAAGGGAATAGATGTAGGCGTCATGAAGCCCTTTGCCGCTGCCCAAAAAGTTTTTTCAAAAAGGTATAAATCGATAGATACTGCAACCTTGGCCAAGGCAGCACATGTTCATGATGCAGACAAAGAAATAAATCCATTTTTTTATCAGGTGCCAGCAGCTCCTGTAATGGCTGCCAGGCTAGTCAATCAAAGTACACCTAGCATTTCGGCTGCCATAAAAGCGTTTAATAAACTTGCATCAAAGCATGACTTTATGATTGTCGAGGGAATAGGAGGAATTATGGTGCCATTGACAAGAGAAGCTTATGTTGCAGACCTAGCAGGAGCTCTAAAATTGCCAACGATTATTGTTGCAAGAGCGACATTAGGTACTCTTAATCACATAATTCTTACGGTACAAATTTGCAGATGCTATGGATTAAATGTGCAGGGCATTATTGTCAACGGAATGCCAGAGAGAGTTGGAATAGTACAGAAGAATTTAATTCCGACGATTGAGGAATTGACCGACGTACAAGTTTTGTGTGTAATTCCTAGAATTAAGAATATAACGTATAAAACCTTAGGTTCATTTATACAAAAAAGAGTGAATCTGGATACAATAACAGGAAGATAGAAGACAAAACTCTTTTCTCGGGCAGCTTTCAAATGGAAATATTTGGCTACATTAAGTAACAGGGTCTCAAGGATCTATACACACTACCTCTCTTTATTTTTTAAATCCTAGAATTTAATAATAATATGCCAAATCACGGTTTACTATAAGTTAGAAAATAATCCTTTATACATATTAGTATAATAGTGTCTAAAATTATGATAATGATAGAAATATAGGATACTTTTTATAGAAATCAAGCGATCGGAAAGTAATGAAGGCTGTTATTTTGGCTGGCGGTCTAGGAAAGCGTCTAAGACCCTTAACAGATGAAAGACCAAAACCAATGATTGAAGTTCTAAATATCCCAATCATAGAATGGCAAATAAAATGGTTTAAGAAATATGGCATCGATGAAATTATAATCTGTGTTGGATATCTAAAAGAACTTATCATGAACTATATCGGCAGCGGCCGTAGATTTGGAGTCAGAGTTGGTTATGTTGTAGAAGAGGAGCCGCTTGGGACAGGTGGCGCATTAAAAAATTCAGAAAGTCTTTTACATAGTTCTATGCAAAATGGATTTTTTTTAATAAACGGTGATATACTAACAAATCTAGATCCGACCAGATTACATAATGGCCAATCTGCCACCTTGGCACTAGTTCCTTTAAGGAGCCCTTTTGGAGTAGTAGAGTTAGATAAAAATCTGGATGTTTTAGGATTCGTGGAAAAACCACAAATAAAGGATAGATGGATTAATGCAGGAATTTATTATTTTACAAGTGACGTGTTTAAATATCTGCCTGAAAATGGCAATATTGAAGTTACTGCCTTGCCTGTTATGGCAAAAGAAAAGAAATTAAAAGCGATAAGATATGAGAACTCCTTTTGGAGATCAATCGATTCACATAAAGATATCGAGGAGGCGGGAAAAGAGATCCAGGTAGCGGGCATGGAAGATGGTAGGTTGTAGGATAGCATATAATCTGGGTAGTTTGCTATCAATGAATGATGTCCTGGACTGCTCTAAATTAGCTGACAAAAAATCCAACGTAGATTCCATATGGATTCCTGAATCGTGGGGACGTGAAGCCTTGACTTCATTAGGTGCATTGTCTCAAAATACTCAGCGGGTAAAATTGGGTACTGCGATAATTAGCATATACGCGAGAACACCTGCAACAGTAGCCATGGCTGCAACAACCTTAGATTTTCTTTCAAAAAACAGGTCGATTATAGGTCTTGGCGCCAGTACACCAGCCATAGTCGAAAATTGGCATGGTTTGAAATTCCGACATCCTCTTGCTAGGATGCGAGAATACCTGGAATGTTTAAAACTAATGATGAAAGCAGAGGAAGTAAATTACAAAGGCAAATTTTTCAGTGTAAAGAATTTCAAGTTACTTTACAAACCACAACGACAGAACATACCCATCTTCATAGCAGCGGTTAATAAGAAAATGATGTCCTTGGCAACAGAATTAGCAGATGGGATTTTGCTTTATCTTCGACCAATAGATGAGTTGAGAGAAACAGTTTCACTTATAAAATCGACTAATGAAGGGCAAAGCAAAGAATTTGAAATTGCGTGTGTTTTTATATGCGCCATTTCTAACAATCATCCACAAAAGGCGCGAGAACGGGCTGCTAAAACACTTGCATTTTACATATGTGTGGGAAGATATTATAACCAATTCTTATCACAAACTGGATTTATTGATGAGGTAAATAATATTATTGCAAAGTATAGATCGGATGGATTAGACGCAGCAGCAAAGATAGTATCAGATAAGATGCTAGATTCATTAACTATCTCTGGAACAAGTCAAGACTGTAGTAAGTCATTACGACGCTTTTTATCATGTGGTATAACGTTGCCGATTATCCAAATTAATCCTGTAGGTGACGCAGAAAGTTCAATTAGGACAATGCTCTCAACATTCTGATTTGCGCAACGTGGCCATAATCTCTTCTCAAAGTACAAGATTCTCAAAGAATTCAGACTTATCGTTATTTGAATTAGCATGCCAGCCTTGCATTGACATATTGAAATCTGGTACAATCTATAAGAATAATATAGAAGCGCTACTTTTTTCAAGTTGCTCTGCAGAGCAGTACAGTTCAAGCATACTCTGCGAGCTCCTTGGCATTAAGCCTAAAATTTCGTACCGCATAAATAATCTTTGCAATTCTGGAACAAATGCAGTAGTTTCAGCCTTTTGTTATATATCGGCAGGTCTGTGTGATTCCGCTCTGGTTGTCGGTGCTGAAAAAGCCAACAGTCCCGGAAACAGACTAACTTGGGACATCACACGCGGATCTTTCTCATATCCCGTACATTGGGCAGCACTTTTTGCTAAAGCCCATATGCGTCGTTATGGTACTACAGAAGAACAGATGGCCATGATATCTGTGAAAAATCATAGGAACGCCGAAAAAAATCCGAATGCATTATTCAATGAAGCGGTAACTTTAGAAGATGTGATGCACTCTAAGAGTATTGTGTCCCCTTTGAAGTTATTGGATTGTTCAGTTTCATGCGAGGGTTCTTCAGCAGTACTACTATTGGCAGAAGATCAAGCCAAAAAACTGATAGAGACTCCTGTGTGGATAAAAGGAATTGGACAGCAAACAAATTGCGCTAGTTTTAGCAAAATGACTGACGATCTATGTGGAATAGAAACTGCGAGAATCGCAGCAAAAGCAGCATATGACATGGCTGACGTCACTCCAAGTCAGGTTGATGTTGTAGAATTACATGATGCTTTTACCATTCTAGAAATATTAGCATACGAAGACTTAGGTTTTGTTGCCAAGGGAGAAGGTGGAAAATTTGTCAACCAGAAAGAAGTTGCTATTAATCCTCGTGGAGGAATACTAGGATGTGGTCATCCAGTTGGTGCAACTGGTGTGGCCCAAACTGCTGAAATAGCCGCACAACTTTCAGGAACGGCAAACAAAAGACAAGTAGAAAGATGTCATATAGGTTTAGTTCATAATCTAGCCGCAGCTGGAACATCTTCAACCGTAATAGTATTAGGTGTCTGATCAAATTAAAAGCATTCATAGATAATCTTATCAAAGGTCAATTCATGACACCTTTCTGCAATTCATGTAATAAAAAAATATGGCCTCCTTCTTATTTTTGCTCTATTTGCTATGAAGTAACGGAGTTAAAGAAGTTTCAAACAGTCGGCACTATAATTGAATTCACTGCTTCACATGTCAAAAACAGAGGGACATTTGGTGTTGTTGATTTAGATGGCATTAGAGTCATTGGTTCTATTTTAGGCGAAATGTTATACGAAGGAATGCGAGTAACAATGACTAAATGTGGAGTTACTCAAGACGGTTCGGCTTATTATGATTTTGAACTGGCCTCCGATACAAGAAATATTGATTGAATGGCTTGATTAATATACTTCGGTATTTGAGCTATATTTGTGTATGAGCTATGACAGATTCGTCGATGATCGGCTGCTCACTAGCAGGGATGCCTTAAACAAGGTTCAGATAAAAATCAAGCTAATCGAAATAGATGAGAACGCTCGAGATTACTCGCAGAGATATGGTCGAAGAGTATTAATTAAGAAGATTTTACTTTCAATAAAATATACAGATACAGAGCAATTTGAAGAAAGGGAGATAGATGTGGAAGAACTTGAATCACGTATGCGAAAAGAAAGACTATTTACATCGTCAAATAGATGGATCTCCCCGAACGAGATAAAAAACGGTTATATAGTTGCTAATAAACATCTTGATTTGCTCGCTGACGCTATATCTTTAGATATAATCACTTTCTAATAAATTATTTTGATACAAGTATTCGCTCTATTTGAACAATTTTCGAGACTGATACTTTATTTCTATTTATCATAATCACACAAGTTACAACTAAATTCTATCAGTGCTAAATTAAATTGTTTATTGTTGTTTTACCCAGGACTCTAATGGCTTTTTTATTGCATTAAAAAAGAGCGCCGCTGATCAGACTCGAACTGATGACCCACTGGTTAACAGCCAGATAAGCTTCCTAGCAAAATAACATGCTATGAATTTGCTCTACCATGCTGAGCTACAGCGGCGCACTATAAAGCAAAATCAAGCACAAAATAAATGTTTACTTCAGTTTTTTTCGGAAGTTATCTATGTAGCCATTGCGTCCTAACTTTATAATTTTTATAATTCTAGATAGTAGATACAGAACAAGAAATGATAGAAGATTAAAGATTTTCTTTCAACTAACCTTCACTTTAATCCTCCCTCACGTGCATAGATATATAAGCCATCAAGAAATACCCTTTGATCTTTGTTTTTTATCTTTGTAGAAGATTCGATATTAGCAGCTGTCTGGGAAACATGTTCTAGACTAGGCCCTTGAACTAAAACGTCCTCTGCTAAAACGTTCACTTTTGTATCTTCGCCAATAATTTTAGAAACTCTAGCTGACCTTTCTCCAAAAAAATTTTCTACATGGATCTCTCTTCCCTTAATCTTGACAGATATCGGAAAATGAGCGAAAACTATCTTCAGCTTATAAGTGAACCCTTCTTCTACTCCCTTAATCATATTGCTAATGATACTTTTGGCAGTGTTTGTAATAGCGAGGTCTTTTTTTCTTCTTCCGTAGGGTTTTATATGGATTTTGTTTCCTTCTATCTCAATATATGCTGGTAGCTTTGTAAAATCCTTTTTCACTATGCCATGTCTACCTTTTATTACTAAGACGTTTTTTTCCTTAGTCGCAGTGACTTTCTCTGGTACTTCTATATCGCCAATAATAACTCCTTCATCAGTAAACGTAGCCAACAAGAACTCCTCCTAAACCTTGATTTTGTGCGTCGTGATGCGACATTATTCCATTGCTTGTCGATACAAGCAAAATTCCCATACTATATGCTGGAAGATATTGTCTCTCCCATGTCAAATATTCATTGTTTTTTACACTAAAACGAGGTGTTATTATTCCACATTTATTGATTTTGGCCAATAATTGGATTCTGAATTTACCCATTCTGTCATCGTCGATTTGTTCAAATTCTCCGATATACCGATGTTTTTGCATGGTACGTAGAATTTCGCTCGCAAATCTTGATGCTGGGATTACGATACATTCTTTTTTCCTCCGACTCTCATTATTATAAAGAGTTGTAAAGAGATTTGATAAGACATTTAATGCTGGCATATTCTATAATCTATCCATTACTCGTATTTATTAAAACCTAAACTTGCAGCAACATCTCTAAAGCACTGCCTACACAACATTATATTATACTTTTGAATAAGCCCAGTGTAACTACCGCACCTTTTACACCAACGCGTTCCTTTGCCATGAGCAAGTTGTTTTCTTCCAGTTTGAGCATATTCTCGTGGTTTAGGCATTATGCTATTTCAACTCCAAATTGCTGTTGGAAATATTTTATTGCTTCGTCTTTAGTAATTCTATGAGCCCTACCTATTTTCCGTCTATTCCTTTTTTTTGCTATTCTGTAACCAGGCCGGGTTAAAGATAAGCTAACATCCATGCCAAAAATCCCTATTTCAGGATTATATTTGGTTCCTGGGATATCGATATGTTCATGGATCCCCACGGAAATATTTCCATAGCTGTCAAACGATGAAAATTTTAAAACATTGCTTTTCGCGGCTATTATGCGTTTTAGAAATTCACTAGCCTGTTGCCTACGAAGTGTTACCATTGCGCCGATCGGTTCTCCCTTATGTATGCCAAAGTCTCTGATGGTTTCTTTGGCTCCTCGCACGCTAGGTCGCTGGCCAGTTAACTCATGTAAAGCATGCTTGGCTTTTTCTATCGGTTCACCAGATTTTCCAACACCAATATTTATTACCACCTTACTTACGCTGATTTTTTTCATTGAATCGGGATGTTTAATTTGTTGTTCACTCATAAATTAGCTCACCTTAATTATTGGTCTTTCATCGCCAATTGCCATGACTAACTGGACTGGCAGTTCGACTGACCTATCGGAGAATGATATCAATACCCTTTTCGGCAGAGAAAATATCCCATCTTTGATATCGTCAACTTTTCCAATGTTTCCCGCGTTCTCTCCTCTTGTCACTAATACTATGCAGCCTTTTGCAAATTCAATATGGTTAGTAATTTTAGTGTCAGGAATTTGTAGAAGACAACTGTCACCAACCATCAACTTTTGATCGCTAATCAGAGTTTTTCCATCGTGAAAACTGTACTGAATTTTATTCTCCTTTACTGTTGTCTTGTTTGTAACTTTTACTAACTTTTGAGTCTTCTCCTCGTCACTAATACTGAGAGGCACTAATAATTCAGAATCCTTTGGAACAAAACGGTATGATTGACCTGTTGGAATAAGTTCTACTACATCCATTAAACCTACGGCAAAGTTGCTATCTTCTACTGTAATTCCATCGACTTTCACTTTTCTGGCATTAAGAATTCGTTCTGCTTCGTGCATTGTATCTGCCAGTTTTAATATATCCCTGAGAACGATCCCCAAAGAATACGCTCTATCTTTTGAATGAGGGCCAGATTTTACACTTAACACGAATTGACTCCCTTTTCTTCTGATGTCCCAAAATACTGGAGCCATCTGTCGTTTCACGCGTGTATCTCCTCCTTTCTTACCCATTGTTCAACCTTGCTCCTTTTTGTCTCTTTTTTTATTTCTTGATAATATTTTCCTAGGCTTCTTATTGTTCAATTTTACTTTCTCTGTACTTTTATCGCCGTGCAGTCTGTTTACTCTCAACTTATCTTCTAAGTTTAGTCCTATTATCTGAACATTAGATGCGTGTATCTGGACTTTTACATTCCCACCGCGAACTTTTTCCCGTTGTACTCCCTCAATTGCTAAGGTTCCTCTCTGGGTATTGACTTTCTCTATTTTTCCTTCGATTCCACTATATTCTCCTCTCATAACTCTAACGTTATCGCCCTTTTTTACACGCACACTTTTCCTGGTATACTGTTCACGCAGATTATCTGCAAGAGAAGAACAAATCATAGCATCTCTAACATGTTTTGGAACGTGTAACATTTTTGGATTTATAGTCACCATTTTTCTCATCTTTCTCTTAAATTATTAACGACGCAAGATTGGCAATTCTTGGCCATTTCTCTGCTGCTTCTGCAGCAACGGGTCCTTTTATATCAGTTCCTTTAATCTCCCCTTCAGGGGTGACAAGAACTGCTGCATTGTCTTCAAATGTTACACGTACTCCATTTAATCGTCTGATCGGGTATTTCTGCCTTACAATGACTGCTCCAAAAATTTGCTTTCTAAGTTCAGATGGTCCCTTCTTGACTGTGACTGTAACAAAGTCTCCAACAGCAGCTGAGGGAAGTCTCGAGTGCCTTCCCTTATATCGTGTAACCTGTGCAATTCGCAGTATCTTGGCGCCGGTATTATCGACACAGTTTAATTCTGCCGTTATTGGTAATGCTTTGGTAATATATGGACGGAACTCTGCAACTCCTTTTGCCGAAACGGCCCTCGTTTTAGCTGCCATTCTTATTGCTCACCTCGATTACAACAAAGGACACTGTCTTTGACAAAGGCCTGCATTCAGCGATGACTACTTCTTCACCTTCTTGAACACTAATACAATCTGGCAAATATGCATGTGTCTTTGACATACTTCTTTCGTATCTCTTGTACTTTGAAACAGGACGAAGATACTCTCTGGCTACCACTGCCATCTTACTTGCTTTAGAACTAAGGATTGTGCCTGTAAATAATTTTCCTCTTACCGATAATGTCCCATGAAATGGGCATAACTTGTCGTTACAAGACTTCCTAGGAGGATTGACTGAGATCCCTATGTTTCTAACCATTTTTTTTCAACTCGAAGATTCGTGATATACGGTCCTCAGGTCTTCCTATCAAGGAGATACCACTTATAAAGCAACCGCCTTCAGATAGAAAAAATCTAGCCTTTTTAATTATTGCCTTTGGCACTCCCCTGATTCCAAATGATGTTTTAAGTAAAATCATGTTCTTTGTTTCGAATACGATTTTGCCGTACAACTTTGGACCAACAAGGTTGTCTTTTTTAGTTATTTCCACGTCAAGTCCAATCAATTCATGGGCTATAATGTTATCTGCATTAATCATTTTTGATTCTCCTTTCTTTCATTGAGTAGTGTCATTATACGAGCTATGTCCCTACGTATCCATCGAATGTCTCCAGTTCGCTTTTTGAGAGTACCCTTCGCACCTTCAGATCTGAGTTTAGCAAGATCAGCCTTAAGGTCAGATAACTTATCTGTCAAGTCAGTATTGTTCATTTCATGGAGTGTTCTTAATTTAAGCCTGGCCATTGGCATTTCCCCCGTTCATTACTGCTGTCTGTCCTTGTGCTGAAGAGATTGCCGTTGGAGCGCTAGTTGTATCTTTGGATAATGTTAGGTCCTTGGCAATAGGCTCTTGAGAATCCACATCTTGTTGCTTAGTATTTGTTGACACACTAGAATGTTCAAATTCTTGTGGCACTTCATCTTTCAGTGCAATTTTCAACTGGATTCCCATTAATCCCATTTTTGTTAAAACATGAGTAACACCTACCTTCACTACTCTTTCAGCAATATCTCCACTTTTTGGAATTATTCCTGCAGAATGTTTTTCAAAATGGGCCCGCTCACTCCTTAATTTACCTGCAACGGATACCTCTACTCCCAAGGCGCCAGCATTCATAATGGTATTGATTGTCCAAAGTGAAGCTCGTCTAAATGCTGTACCTCGTTCAATCAGTTGTCCTATTCTATTGCTCATTATTTTTGGATTCAGCTCAGGAATAGGTACTTCTAAAACAGAAATCTGAGGATTTGTCAAGCCAAAATTTTGTTCAAGTCTAGAGGTTAGATCCTTAATACCTATACCTTTTCTGCCAATGACTAGGCCAGGCCTTGTAACATAAAGTGTTATCCTAGTTCCGATGGGGGTCTTTTGTACCTCGACACCGCCATATCCTGCATCTTTTAAATTTGTGGCAAGATATTCGTTAAGTTCCATATTCCGATAATTATTCTTCATTACATTTTTTACAGCGCTCATTATTCCGATCTACTCTCCTGAGCGACTAATTCAATATGAATCAGAGTGTCGAACTTTGGACTTGCTCTTCCCATGGCACGAGGTGTAAATCTTTCAAGTTTTGTTCCTTTATGAACTACTGCACTAATGATCCTTAATCGGTCCAGATCCATGCCTTTATACTCTGCATTTGTTTCCAAATTATCAAGAAGCTTCAAAAACTCTTTAGCTGTTTTTTGCGGGAATCTTCCCGCAAAAAAACCGTCACGAATATTGGAACGATGTGCAACTTCATTGTTATATCTTCTATACGGGACTGCAATTTTTTTTGCAATAACATTGTTCAAAAAATCCCTTGCTTTTTCAATTGACATTCCCTTTACTGCAACAGCTACTTCACGAGAATGTTTGTGAGAAACGTCTTTTTCTCTGATTGCAGCCCTCACATGTTTTGTTTTATCAAAGTTTTGAAAGGCATAAGAGTAATTTGGCATAAATATATCACTTTAATGGTACATACAAACTCGATCTAGATGATCCTACGCCGGGACTTCCATGCTGAACTCTTTTATTTGTGATAGCATACTCACCTAGATAGTGTCCTATCATCTCAGGCCTTATATGAATAGGAGAAAATTCTTTACCGTTATGTACGCTGATAGAGAGACCAATCATGTCTGGAAGAATTATCATATCTCTTACGTGAGTTTTTAATTGACCTTTAAGCTTGCCTTCTCGAAGAAGTTTTATTTCCTCACGTAACTTACGTTTTTCATCACTCATGTACATGCCTACTCTCTTGTCCAGCGACCTACGCTGCCTGGAATTTAATAACGGCAAAAGAGATTCCACGGATAATGATTGTAATTGTTCAGCTGAATAACCCTTGAATTTAAATTCACGAACCAATTATATCATGACACCATCATATAACACTACTTTTAAATCTAACGAGATATAGTATCAGCATTTCTATACCAGTCCCATCTTTGTCGCAAGTTCCCGAGCACCTTCAGGAGCCTTAATTTTGATAAACGCCTTTTTACCTTGTATTGTTCTCGCGGTATTTACTTCGCTTGCTTGTGATTCGTACAGAATTTGCAATGCTTTTATTATTTGATCTTTGCTAGCTTTTTCTGCTACTATGAAAGTCAACTTATTTTCCTTTTCAATCAAGTTGAATGTTTTTTCAGTAATGTAGGGTTTGATGATAATTGAGCTGGCTTTCTCTAGGCTCATAGATCGATTTTGCTGAGTGGTAGTCATTTATTTCGTATCATCTCCATAATTCTAAGAACTGGTGCTTTAATATCCTTTAACTTTTCAACAGCGCTTTGCGAGAATATTGTCAATCGAATTGGTTTTGAGCCCGGCATAAGATCTAAGACACTCAATCTTTGTACTTGTTTAACTTCGACTCCTGTAATTGACCCAGAGAGCCTTTTTAAATTTTCATCTTTTTCAACAACAATCAAGGCACTAATCCCTGAACGAGCCACTCTTCCTCTTCTTCTTGAAGTACCGGATCTTGCTTTATGAGATGATCTTGCTCTAATTAGATCCTCCTCTAATCCTAGAGATACTAGGGCCTTTTTTAGATCTTTTGTCTTTGAAATAGATTCGATGTCATTAGAGACAACAATCGGAAAGACTGAAAGTCCCCCAATTTTGTGGCCACGTTTGATGATCAGATCCTTTCGACTGGTAGCTGCAATAGCGGAACAAATACCCAACTGTTTTTCCTTTTTATTAATTTTCTTGTAAATATTTTTCCACGATTCGGGAGGATGCGCAACTCTGCCATGCCGAACTCCGGCAACACCAGCAGCCTGTCCTGCTCTCTGAAAACCTTCGCCGCGGGCTCTTGCAAGCCTCGCGATGCCAAGCCCGGTATTGCGTGATTCCGCACTTACTATCTCACCCGCAGCAGGATAACGTCCTTGCCTTTGATAAATATGGGATAGCAAATTTACGTACACTTTATGCATTACTTCTGGTCTATAAGGTGTTTCAAATATTTCAGGTAACTCTAGGCTATCAGATTCTTTGCCATCTATTCCTAGAATTGTTATTGATTTCAGTGCGCAACTACCTCAACAATTTTTGGCTCTATTACTTTTTTCTGAGGATTCCGAAGTGGATGTCGCATTTTAATTAACCTCTTGGGAACGCCTGGAATAGAGCCTCTTACTACTAAATATTCACCTTTAACCAGTCCAAAATGCTTGAAGCCACCTGGGGGATTTATTGAATTCTCTCCTTTCTCGGTACTCGATAATATCAAGATTCGTTTGTTATATTCTGTTCTTTGGTGAAAGCCTCTCTGTCCCTGTCGTGCAACTGTATACATTACTACTGCGGGAGAGATAGGTCCTAGGGTTCCTACAGCTCGAACACTCTTTCTTGATTTATGCTGCTTTCGCTTTACACCAAACCTTGTAACTGGGCCTTCTATGCCCTTTCCTCTTGTAATTCCAAATACATCAATATATTGTCCAACCTGAAAAACATCTCTCGCATGAACTTCCTTACCTAAAAGGTTCTTTACATAGTCATATTGCGCTTTGGCATTATTACCCGAAACTGCCATTTCAAATACAAATGGTTTCTTCTGCGACATGTTAATATCTCGCGGGTTGATCGCAACTATCGCCATTATTGAACTTGTTTGATCAAGTAAAGATGCAGAATTGGTGAGTGCCTCTTCTTTATAGCCGGTGTCGAATTTGCGTGAAAGTTCTTTGGGTACATCTTTTGAATATACATCAAATAATGCATGTTTTCCATACATATTTTGATTATAACCTCGAATACCTATTACCTTTATAGGTGGAGTAGCAATAACCGTTGATACGTTAATGAGTTGTTTCCCAAAATTTGGAGTTCTTTCGCGATCATCTATTGTCAGTATGTGCAATCCGCCTACTTTAAAACCTGCAAAACCTAGTAAAGATATCTTCTCCGTTGAAGCCTCTGGCCACGTTCTTATGCGAGCCTCTATACTCTTGGCCCTAGCCCGTGGTCTAAATGCAATACTGCCTCGTCGCGGCGCGCTATACTTTCGATGACCCATAGATAATTTAACAGTTCAAATCCCTTTAATAAATTTATTTCACTATTGATATTATGTTCTATTACTATGAAGGAAATAATTATGATACTCAAACGCTAGTTTATTAATAGGTTCTTTCCCTATTCATAGTGGTAAGACATATAGCACAGCAAATTGCTAATGCCAAAGCGAAAATTGTGGATTACTTAGAGTGTCACGATTGATTATTATTGGGAGTTTTAGATAATTGAGATCGCTTTTAGAACAATATTTTTTATTATAGAAATAATAAGTTATAGTTGTTATCAACATTGTTGTAGGGAGTTTCCTAGTATAAAGTCCAAGAGCAAAATTCCCAAAATAACAGTTTATCCACCGTCAGGAAGAACCTGTTTTAATTAAATAATAACACTAAATACTACATGAACAACATATCGTACATTAGATTATATAAGTAAGAGTATGAATTAACAAGCCTAAAACGAAGCAAAGGCTTTAGCTATATTGTCAGAACATGGTTTAATATCGCTAATGTGCCATATAATGCCTCTTCTAACCTGACTGTTGCTGTTCCTTGAAAAGGAAACATATTTGCCACAAAATTGTAAAATCTTATATTTGATCCTTCCTCTGCCAATATTTCTTCTACTCCTTTTTTTGGAGATCCGAAAACGACTAATAGATTTTTAGTATACTTCATTTGCTTCAGAAACTTTTCTTCCTTCATTCTGAAAAATGGACCTCGTCTGTAAGTAATGAGGATTTCTGCGTTGTGAGTAGTGTTCAATAGCTTTGCAAGATTTGAAACAACCTTTACATTATATCCCCAATAAGTTTTATCCAATTCTTTCTCTATTGCTTCTCTGGCTCGTAAGTTTGGATATGGTGATGTGAATAAGACATTAACTTTTTTTCCTTTGTAAGCTGATCCTTCAAAAGGAACAAGCGAACCTAAACCAACATCAACACACACATTTCCATTATCGTTTGCTATTACTCCTACCCTAACATCTCCAACCTTAACATTCTTGATATCTTCTCGGTCTTTATGATGAGGTGACTTTATTGGATGGAGAATTCCGGCATATTCTAGTATTTTCATGCGAGGATACAAAACTTTCCTCAGGTATTGCGGCGTATCGAGATAATGTAAAATTGTTTTTAATAAATTAAGATCATCGTTTTCATCTCTGAATGACTTATCATGATAGATGTATATTGTCTTAACTCTGAATATCGAACAAGCCCTCGCAATTTGTGAAATCTTGATGCTTTTGTCACGTTTTGTCTGTTCATCCAAGAGAGAAGAATCAGGAATAGCAATGTAGAAATTACACGACCTTTTCATTGTTCTTATTCTTTTACCAAGTCTTTTACCATATCGTGCAAGGATCCATCTGCCCCGAAGTTGATGTTTCTTACTATTCCTTTCCTGTCGATTAATATAGAAGATGGAGTACCTCGTAGGCCATACTCCTCGAATGTCTGGGCTGAACTTTGTTTCGTTTTCAGGTAGTTTTTTACCCTTTCGATTAGTATCAATTTATTTGATTCAGATAAAGATCTAAAATCAGGAACATTGCTCTCAACAAAATCCATGATTCTACTCTCAGACAAAACAGTGGATTCTTTTTTCAAAGAATCCATTGCTACGGGAAAAGGTATCTTGTAAGCTAATTTGTTTCCTTCAATAAGCTGGCCATATTGGCGAAGGACCTTTTGTGTTTCTCCAATTACTTGTCCCATAAAAAGCAACAGCTTTAAGTTCTCTAATGTATTTTTATCAAAATCTTCGAATGCAGTTGCAATACCTATTACCGTAAGATCTGCATTGCTGTACTTTCTATAAATTTCTATTGCATCAGGTATTCCATATAAAAAGCAACCAGGACAATTTACCTGGAATACTTCGATGAGGATAACATTGCCTATCTCTTTATCAATATTGGTTGGCATTCCCTGAATCCATTCAGCTACCTTCAAATTTGGTGCTTTATCACCAATGCTGACAACCATAAGTAAAAAATCGGTTTAAGATTATTTAAACCAATACTACACAAAGAATTCCTAAAAGTTCAACGAATATTTTTACTGCGACGTCTTTTTTTCTGCCCCTTCTTTAACCATTGACGCATACTTGTCTATTTCCCCTTCTTCTACCTTTCGCATTGTTTTTGTATTATTATCAATAATCGCCATTTTTACATGTCTTGTGCCAGTTTTATCTTCACTTACGAGGTAGATTGACTCTATTGCTAGTGCAGCAGCTTCTTCCATCGAGACATCATTTTTATAACCTTTTTCTAAGAATTCAGTCACTTGATCGCTTCCTGCGCCTATTGCCACGGCGTCATATCCGATATATGTACCACTTGGATCAGTTAGATAAAGATTGGCTCCATTTTTATCAACACCTGCAAGAATCAAGGCAACGCCAAACGGTCGTACACCTGCATATTGGGTAAATTGCTGAGCCATATCTGCAATATTTTTTGCTACTCCCTCGACATCTACTGGCTCGTCATAGATGAGTCGATTACTTTGCGCAAAAAATCTTGCATGATCAACTTGAGTCCTGGCATCAGGAATGTATCCTGCTGCGGCGACTCCAATATGATCATCGACTTGAAAAATTTTTTGTGTAACATTTGATATCTGCAACTTTCTAGCTTTTTCTTCTACTGCTAGAATAACACCGTCTCTACTTTTTATTCCAATAGCTAATGTTCCCCTTCTGACAGTTTCAATGGCATATTCTACCTGATACAATCTTCCGTCAGGCGAGAAAACAGTAATAGCTCGGTCATATCCTGCTGCTGCTGGTAACAATTCAGTTTTAACTACTTTGTAAAGTTTAATTTAAATTTACCTTATGATATTGTCGCCGTTAGGTTTAATTCTTGTAATCAACTGATAGGAAATTACAATGGTCGAGGATGAAGTTGTTTTTTATGGCCACCCCAATATCCGATCTCTTCATCTTCGGGCAATAGAAGTAACAAAGAATCCTAATCTTACGTTAAGAGGAGACTGCATAATTGGCGTAAGGGCAAATAAAGCCTGTAAAGATTTAAATCCAATATTGCAACGGCTATTGAAGAAAGAAGATTCCGTTATAAGAATTTCGATAATTGCTGGCAATCTATCTTATATAGTTAAGGCATTTGGACACAGCAGACTTCTTCTATTAGATGCTCAAGACATAGTGATCAGAAAAACGAATTTTATGTGTTCCAGAACACTCTGCATTAAATCTGATAGTGCTTCGCAAGACGTACCTAGAGAAATAGTCCGATGGTTACAGGATCCTGAAAACAGAGCTGTTCTGAACATATACGTTGAATAGTACTATGCACATTATATAACTTAGAATATCTATATTCTGAAAATCCTGAAGAACGTTTTTGATGTATGAATAAAGTTAATCTTTCTCTAGCGCTCCACAGCTTCGTCTAAACTTAACGTACTAATGCATATGCCATTCTAAACCTTAGCGAAACAATAATGTTTTCTTTTTCTTTCTTATTATACAACTACAATTTTTTTCCGCTGATTTTTTCATATGCAAAAATATATCTGTTGCTTAGCTCTGTTGCAATTTCTGTTGGGATTACAGGAGGAGGAGGTTTTTGTCCCTTTTTTGAATATTCTACAATTGTTTCCTTAAAACCAATTTTAACAAGCCAATCTCTTAACAATTGCTTATCATAACTTTCTTGGATTTTTCCAGGAGTATAATCACACTTTAGCCAAAGCCGATACTCATCTGGCCCAAGAGAATCTCCTAACAAAATTTCGTCAGTTATCACATCTCTGCCGAATTCGAATTTAACATCCGCAATAATAAATCCAGCCTTTTCCACAATTGAAACCATTTTGTTATACAACATGAGCGAGGTTTCTTTTACATAATCATAATCCTTTGTTGATAAAAGACGAGAAGATATAATTTCTTCCTTGGTTATCGGCAGATCATGAGCTTCAGATTTTGTAGTTGGATCGAAAATAGGCTCAGATAATTTTGCTGCCTTGACTGGAATAAAAGAACCAGAGAGGAAATTCTGTGTAATGCCCTTGTTGTAACGTTCTTCAAGAGTACCGTAAAAGTAACCTCTGACGACACACTCTATAGGGATCATCTTCATTCTCTTAACCTCCATTTTGTCATTATCGTGGACGCTGACCATATGATGTTTTGTGCCAAGATGGTCAAACCAGAATTTAGCAAATTTACAAAGGACCTCGCCTTTTCTAGCTATAGGAGTTGGCATTTTGATATCAAATGCAGATACACGGTCAGAAAAATAAAACAGAATATTGCCATTATCTAATTCGTACAAATCTTTTACCTTGCCTTTGCGAAGTATTTTCATTGAAATTTCCTGGCAGAAGGTAAAATAAAATCTCATCGTTAGAATTATTTTTCATATTATCCAAATTTGTCCCATCAAATGTACTTCATTGTATAAACAACTCACTTCCTTTCAATCCTCGATTGAAGGTCATGATGGGATTCGAACCCATGACCTAAGGTTTACAAAACCTTCGCTCTTACCAGGCTGAGCTACATG
>DASQYF010000381.1:0-11356 GCA_035639375.1 Nitrososphaeraceae archaeon | reverse complement strand
ACTAATTCCTGCATTCTGTATTGCAGCTTCTAGGTTTCTTGTAGAGATAACAGGTAAAATAAGAATTATTATCAAGAAAAAGAAGCTTCAACAAATACTACCATTTGCTATAATTTCAGGAATTATAATTTTTGGATTGGTGTCTACTACGATGTTAATTACAACTAATGTGAATTCAACTGTGTATAAAGCATTGGCTGTAATTATTCAAAAGCTACCAAATAGAGATGATACTAACAATACCGGTCCAGTAACATTGGTAGGAGCTCCAAATTATTTTTGGCTTCCTAGATATGCCTATGACAAAGATTTTGTGGATAAAACCTATTACAGTGGATCGCCACCCAAAACTCAAAAGTATGTTGTCGTTGCCGATCGAGGATATATGGCTTCAAAATCAGGAACTGCTATATCTACTGAAGATATCAATCCAACAAGACCTCCCAACCACTCACTGCAAGATCTGTTAGATAATTCACACACAATAGCTATATTTCTTCCAGATGATACCGCAAAACATTATGCTAAAAATTATCCTTATTTAGATATACGGCAAAACCCTAGATCAACAGCAATCGAAATTAAAAGCAATTATTAGCAGCAAATAAAATAATGGTTCTTAATTTTTTGGGACTACTGTTGTCCTTCTAATATCTATCTTGTAAATTTTTTTCCTCTCTCTATCTTCCTCCGACTAAACTGGTCATAAAAATAACTCGATAGACAGACATAGAAAAAAAGAAAGAGAATTTGGTCATCAACATGCATGAATTATTTCAGATCAACCTAAGACGAATATCTGAGTAACTTATACTAGAAACTATTACTGATTGATTGATTTGAGAACGCTTTCCACTGTGCCGTCAATCTTTTCTAAGATAGCATTTCAACTAGATAGGTTAAAATGCAAAGTCTATCATAGATACCATATTAAAATTATAACAAACGAGGAATTAAATTTTTGAATAAAAAACGTAGCCGGTTATTTACAATCATCATTATTAGTATTACTTTCGCTATCATTGCTACAGTTATTATGCTATTCATTTACTATTATTATCCTCAAATTTTATTCCTACCTCCGCATATCACTATCACTACTACTGCAATTCATAACTTCAAAGTAAGGGAGATCTATGCTACAAAGCAGAATGGACGAGAATGGTTTATCAATCTAGATGATCCTACAGCAGACAGAATATTTGATCCTCAATCTAAAATAACACGAGAGCCTGATGGATCATGGCAGATAAAAGGGAGAGGTGGTTCAGGAAAATATGAAGATCAGGTACGAATGAATGTAAATACTCCCAAAGGTCAACAGCAATGGAAAAATGTAGAGATAACAGGATATGCTAAAGTAATTTCATCAGAATCATCAATAGATCGTCTAAGTTGGTATGCAAGAGGTGGTAGACATAGCAGTAGTGTTCCTTGCGAAGGTACTTCTCTGAAAGGAGATATACGTGTAAATGGCGAAGTCTTTTGGCAAAAGGAGATATGGCATACTGGTGGATATACAGATGAAAGAGCTAAAGCTAAAGTTAGCGATTCAATTCTAGGAAGATGGATTGGATGGAAAGTAGTAATGTATAACATTAACAATGACACAGCAGTAAAGATGGAATCGTATTTAGACGATAAAAATAATAATAATTGGAAAAAAGTAACAGAGCTAATTGATAAAGGTGGTTGGTATGCCGATACTTCAGATAAGGTGTTTTACAGTGCTAATTGTGGCAGACCCAAAGATTATATAATAACAAATTCTGGTCCAATAGTTACTTTTAGATCAGACAATATGATGTGGGACTTTATAGATTTAAGTGTAAGAGAGATACAGCCTCCGTCATTATCTTAAAAATAGTATTCTTCTATAAACTGTTGGAAAGTAAACTTCAGCATATTTAGTGTTAATATATAGCTATATCATTTATGAGCTGCCAATAATGTTTCATTTCTGTTGGCGATATGAGCGTCTTCTTCATTAACTGAACGCTGAAGTTCAAGTCCAACAAATAACCCATATGATGGCATAGGTAATAGCATTAATTTGCAGTTATCATGAATGGTGATTATTGCTTGAGCTTCATCAAAAATAACTTTTACTTCATTAACCAGACTAAGAGTTGCAATTGCCAAAATACCACCATATTTTTCACCACCTATGGTTAATCCAAATGTTTCCTTAAAGGATTATTTAGATCTAGCTGCAAGAATGTTTCCTTTTATATCCATTATTTATATAGCCAGTATGCCATCGTCAGCAGATAATATATTATCTGAGATTCTTTGGGCTACACCAGTATTATCAAGCGGCATGCATTTCCTTTTATGTAATTCAAATTAAAAAATTTATTCTAATCATGATTGTCACAGTAAATGATCTCTTTTTATTTCACGGAAATCTTATCCTGCTTACAATAAAGATCTGTAACACGTCTCTTGTTCTTCTTCTTTACTCATGAAGATATTAAATCTGCTAGCCTAAAGGATCATTTTATAAAATATTGCTACTTTTGCTATTGTTTTGGTATTTTCTGTTATCGACAGGTTATCCCTGCTATTATCTGCTATTTTGTCCAGATCCAAAACTGAAATTAGACGATGATAAGATGGCTACATACATTACAAAAGATACAGTCTGTTTCTTTCCCTTCGGATAGAGAAGAAAGTAAATATGTAAATTAGATGACTCTCCTAGAGTAGATCAGAAAATACCTCCACTACATCCACCATCTCCACTTTTGCTTATTTTGTAAAAAAAGCAAGATTTGAGCTTGTTTTAGTGGAGGTATGAAATAGTAGTATCTCCACCAATGGGCGCAATATGTCCACTAATTAATAATGCTGTTCTGGACGGTGGAGGTATTGTTTAAGGTGGAGGTTTTGCAAACAGCATCAAAGAGTACCTCCACCGGTTTATACTAAATTTGAGCACGAAATAGGGTCTGGTGGACGTAGTGGAGATAGTGGAGGTATTTTACCTATTATTGACAATACCGTCAGGTAGTATGACTTAGTTTCTTCTAATGCTTCTGTTCCTTCAACTCTATTGCGCTGATTCTCACTACATCGACTCGTTTTCTTCTCTAAATATTCAGAATACACCATAAGGGCAACTACTTTTCCAGTAGCAGCAGTTGTATTGCTATTATTCATCAAAAGTCAAAATTCCTTCTATTACGCTGTTCAATCTATTTAGTGGATTCTGCCAGATTATCTTGATCCCCGATTTTGATCATCGAGTCCCAATCATTTCATTGAAGCTACGAGGTCCATCTTACGAGATCTTAGAGCAAGATATACAAAGATAAATCCTATCACCGCTCCTACAATTGCCCAATGGTAAGAACTAAGCCCTTCGATCACTATGGGTGGTGGCTTTCCATATCCAAAGACAGGATATATTGAAGGTGGCTGACTGGTCACGATATAACCAAAGAAAGCGGCTCCAAACATGAACCCGAATCCCTGCATGGCAAGAATGGTAAAGAGAGTTGTCTTCCAACTCCTCCTTTGATAGTTATGTGTTTCCTTATTTCCCAAAGCCATTTCAGTAGGCTCTCCTATAGTAGTTGAAGATTTTCGGTGCGACCCAAAGCCCCAGGGCAAAGACCATGTGAGACTCCCAGGCAGTAAAGAACCATATCCAAGGAGGAAGAGCATCGGTTAGGACCCATACTGGGAAAACTATCCAGTAGAAGATTGTCATAGCCCAACCAAAAGCAAAAGCAGACACCAGTGTAACTTTTCTCACGAGCATGTAATATGCTATGGCTAATCCCCATCCCCGCATGATGTGGCTTATGAGTCCGGCGGTTAGTTGTTCATAGGTGAAGATGGTGCCTGTGGGTGTAGCGCCTGTGCCTGTAGTTCCCAATATGCTGTTTCCCCAGTCAAACCAGTGATCCCAGAACGGAATCCCAAAAATAAGATTCATTGGAACCCTGGCCCAATCATATAGGCTGTAGGGTATGATTGCCATGATAGTAATAATGGCTAGGGTTTTGGGTGTAATCCCGCTTTTGCCTGGAAGAAGTGCGGTTAATGAAAGCGCTATTACAAATGGGATCAGAGTCAAGTAAAACATGGCTGCAGAAAGGGTAATTGCTGTATAGGTGATCCAATATGCAAACACTGCTATCTGCGGGGTAAAATAGATTATCGCGAACAATCCACGATAGCCCAGCCATCCTCCTCCATCTTTGTCCCGAAGAATTCTCCAAAATCCTCCTCTTCCTTTTTCGCTAACATAGTCTGTCATGGACTTGTCTCCTCCTCATCCTCAAGATTACAAAGAGCGTACATCTCTGATCTCCGTACTTTGGCTGTTGGTCCAGGTGCGCACTTTATCATTTCGATCTCCTACCAAGGTAGCATTAATTGACCAGTTTAGCGTGATTGGCGTTGTCTGAGTTGCCGGGTCAATTGCTGAAGCATCACCTCTGCAGGAAATGTCTAGGGCGTAATCATCGTATTTATCTACCAATGGTTGATAGATATACCAGGGTTCACTACCTGTGGGTTTGGGAAACGCAGGTTCGAAATGGCTGCACTCAAGAATAATTTTTCCTTGGGAAACGCCTGATGCTGTGAAGCTGAAATTGTTTACTTCCAACACCAGAGGAAAACCAATCCAATCCAGAAACTTTCTGTCCAAGACTCCTACTTTTAATAGATAAGTGGCCTCTTGCACTCCTCCTACATTCTTGGTGTTTGTGAGGTTGGCTACTTGACTGACCGAGGATTTTACCCGGTCAAAAGCATCAAAATCCCGCTGGTCTATCCTCGGAAACGTCCAAGTGGCAGTTCTTGCATAGACAAAAGCATAAGGTCCTATATACATCAGGATTAAAAGTATGATAATCACAGGAGGTGTAAGATATCTAAATCTGGTTGATCTGTCAGACATACTTTTCCTCCGAATCCAGGCATCGCCTTTGATCTACACATGCAGAGTCCCTAAAATAACAGTCATTGTACGTACATTTAACACAATAATACAATTCTATGATTGTTTGTATTATGATGAACAATGATATATTATTCACGAGATTATATATTGGGACGGTAATATATAAGATTTTTTTCTTTTTTGGCAAAGTAACGAATGTAATCTTTAATACACATTACTTTAGTAATAAATTTGATAAAAAAGCTATTTTTTGTTTTTTTTTACATTATCATACATATATTGATTTTTCAACTTGAAATTGCTACATTTAGATAGTTGTATTAATTTTTTATCCAAACATTAGAATAAATTAAAATGTAACATTGTTCTATTATAGGGCGGTTACTTGACGCGTAGATGTCAGAAAAAAGGAGATTCTATTACTTAACATCTGCTCTTTATTGTAATAATAACAAAGATATTAAATCGGCATGGTATAACATCCATCAGTTTACATTTACTTCTTGTATATGGAAAATATTATCACCAAAAAACGTTGTTCAATTCTATCTAAGATACTGGGTTCTTCTTTGTCATATCTATTCTTCCATTTGAAAAGCGAAGAGAGATCAATATGTGTTATTAATATCATAAATTCATATCCTTAAGAATATATCGACTGTATTAGGCTCTATATCTTTTGAAACAGATGGCAAAGTTATGATAGGAAATTAACAAGAATAACCAGCAATATAAGTATAGTAAAACACCATGTTATAGATCCTTCCTTAACCAATATTTTATAAATTTTAGAATAACAGAAGGTGTTCTCTTATAAATTATATTGCATAACATAGTTGTGAGTATATGTCGATCAAAGAATTTTTGGCATTAATTGCCATTTTAACAATAACACTGACGACTTTAACATTGGCAGCTGCGACAACTAATTTTACTAATTCAGCATTTGCTCAAGGAGCAGAAAAATTTGTTGCAGATCTATCAGTTTCCCAGGTGGTACCGCCCATAGATTCAAAAGCAACAGGTAATGCTGAATTTGAATCTACTGCGGATGGTAGTAGCATAAGCTATACGGTTAATGTTACAGATATCAATGCAGTTAAAGCAGCTCATATCCATATTGGTGAGATAGGGCAAAATGGAGATATTGTAGTCACACTATTCAAATCTGAAACTCCTACAGGTCAATTAAGTGGGATTTTATCTAAAGGAAATATTACTTCTGACAAACTCGAAGGACCAATGGCTGGTAAGCAGTTATCTGATTTAATCAACGTTATGAAGAGTGAAGGAACATATGTTAATGTTCATACGCAGCAAAATCCAGATGGAGAAATACGTGGGCAAATTGAGCTACCAGCAGGATAGAAGGGGAGATTAACAAAAGTATTTACTAATGATGATGATGATAATGCCTACAGTAAATGCTAGTACTGCTGCTATTGTTGTTTAAGCACAGCTATGGCCCATATTATCATTTTTAAACCCCCATATTTTAAATTCTGAAGCCTTCTTTGAGATTTAAAGAGATCATACTAACAGGTGCAATGTCGTCTCCAACGCTGCTTTACATTAGGCAGCGTAGTTCAACCTTAAGTGCATTGTCTATATTCTCAGCTGTTGTTCTGTTTGATTAGAGATGATGGATGTTGAATCGCCTTCTAATATGACAGTATTCAAAGTGATTGAGCATCCTGCCTGCCTCCGTCAAAATCAGCATGTTTTTCCTGCAGATAACAGCGAAGCATCTAATAAATGACTGCCTGTTTTTCAAAGTTATGTAACCAGACTTAAACCATTGATTGCCTCCTTCGTTTGAGAAATTTACAAGGACCTCTTCTATACTTTGCTTGAGTAATTGTCATGATAGTAAATCTCTATAATTTTGAAACATTTGAAAAATTGTCTAATAATTGTTATTGAATATCGTAGGGACAAAAATACATTTGATTCTCCATGTTGTAAAACTCACTTTGCGAATAGTATCTTTTAGACGTCTGTGTCGAAGTAGTAGTAGTTCTACTGATCTATTAAATGATAAATTATTGAGATACTGATTATAATATGACAAAGTATCATTATAAAATCTGAATAGTAACATCTCAAGCTATTAGTATTTTCTAATCACTCTATAGGTTTAGAGTCACCTAGAGTTGACGGTATGTCAAATAACTGTATCATTCCTTTTAAACTAATTTTTCCTGATTATTGCTAAAAAGAATAATATTAGAACACTAAATGTTATAGAAGCTAATATTAGATCACTATAACTAGCCTCTAAAAATTTAAAGTCACCTTCCAAATATTCATAAAATAAAAAAACAGCAAATAGAGCAAATGCAGCTATTGCGTATTTTATTTTCTTTATACCTGTATTTCTATAAGCAGAAATTGATAGTGCCAACAACAGAAGGGCAACTACAGTACTGCTTAAATAAATTATACCTTCTAAAGTGTCAGTTAGTTCAACCTCACGAAGAAGAAGAAGAAATGATCCAAAATAATCCATATGTCTCTCTCTTTCTTCTGTTGTTAAAATCTGCTAGATAGTGACAGAAACATTTCAGCTAGTCTATCACTCCACTTATCCCAAATACTAGAGTAATAATTCTTCAATAATGCCACTATGTATTTTGAATCACCACTATCAGCTAATTGGTATCTTATATATTTTCCATCTTTGGCCGCCTCTACTATCTTAAAAGCAATCAAGCGTCTGACATGCCAGTTTACAGATGAAGCTGATATTCCAATGTTGTTTATAATCTCTGTTTGCGAAGGATTTTTCTGTTCAATAATATACATTAGTATTTTTCTTGCAGTTTCTTGGCTTAAAACTTGCAGTATATTCTTTTCATTTTCCTTGAAAATCCCATAAGGAAAATAAAATTTATACGAGCCTCGTCTAGTTGAAGTTATCCTCCGCATTTCTTCTAGTCTAAGTAATTGATATTGAACTGATCCTATTGAAATTCCTAGTTCATTTTTGATCCGCCGCAGATGACATCCTGGCTTTTCCTGGATAAAGCGTAGCACCTTATCCGCATTTCCTCGCAGCTCAGCTTTCATAATCAATCAGTCCTCTCTGTCTGATAAAATAGCATGATGGCTGTTGTTGTAAGTATACTCTGCTTAGCAATATATTCTAAGAACAATCATCCGATAGATAATCTTATCAGATCAAGACCATAAATTTTTTAACTTTATATGCACATTAACAATAGTCTCAAAAAAATAAAGGGTCGATTTGGCTGCTAGGTAGGTGTAACGTGGTAACGAGTATCCTTGCCTAAGCCAAACCTTTGAATCTTAAGTAACGTTTGTCCTTCACTTAAATATGGCAGACAAGGACATTAAACTCCGGGGTTTTAAATTTTATGTTTGTGGATTGGAGAATACAGACATAACATTAGTTAAACAATATACCTCGCAAATACCTCCAATACCAAGGACATATCGAGAATCTGATGCTTTCTTTTATGAAGATCTTTCATTCTTCATCCTAAAGTCAATAGGAAATGATGTTGTTAAGTTGGTATCTGGATCATCTGGTCCCTTACCGGTGGAATCCATGCCGATATCGGTGCTAAAAGTAGGTTCCTAAATATATTAGAGAAGACTAAGCTTTAAAGATTTCTTTCATTCTATTTTTAAGTTAAATATCATCAATATTATCTTTAATTTAGCTTTCATTTCTCTGAAAGTCATTTCTTCTGATTTTATAGCATAGTTTTCATAAGCATGTTGTAGTTGATTACAGTCACGCTACTTAATGCATGATTAAAAAAGTAATTGCTCAACAGGAAAACGCCAATTGTCCATAAGTATAATATGTGGAATAATTTAAAATGAGCTCTTGACTAATAAAGCATTATTTTATGCAGCTGCTGCATCCACGATTATAGCTGGTGTATTACATCTCGCAATTGTTCCGATGTTTTTTACGCAAATGTCCATAGACATTACAATATTCTTTATCGTCTCAGGTCTAACTCAAATATTCTGGGTTATACCTATCATTAAGAGATGGATCAAACCTTGGTATTATGTTGGCATAGGTGGAACAGTTATCCTGGTAATAATGTACCTCATTGCAGTACCAGGAAGTGGGCACCCAGTGAGTCAATTAGATATAGCAATTGAACTCTTTCAAATTGCTTTCATAATTCTATGCAGTATCATAATTGCAAAAAATAGAAGGGAAATGAAATTAGACAAGAAAAACGTCTAGTTCTGTCTGTCTGTCACACACGACAGGTACTTTCCATTACAAAGCTAGCAGTAGTAGTTAATTTAATTCATGGGTTCGGTGGAAGGTAAAACAAATTTGAGATGATAGTCAGGACCAAAATGTACTGTTAAATCTTAGTGGCTGGTGATTGCTGCAGTAGTGTAAGTATTTGTGCTGATACCCATTGCAATGTTTCTATCTCAGTCCACAGATTCTCTAGCAAACATGTTGGAAAGTTATGTTAAGTATATATCTACTGAATATTGAACAGAAAAGTCTACTACAAAAGCTATAGCTCTTGTAGAGTAGATAGATTACATGCTTCAAAGACAAATTGTCAAATTTTTAGGTAAACAAATAGAATATCCCGGTAAGTGCAAAAGATGCTATCACAAGAATTCATTCTTTAATCTGGATTTTCACATTTGTCAATGTTACCATACAAAGGATTGTATCACTACAGAGTTATGAAAATAGTCATTACATAATGAGGACAGCTGAACTAAGGAGCAGCAACTAAAATATGAATATTGTTGAGACTTTTGCACCAGCAGCTACTCTAGGTGGTGGCTTGTTTATAGGTATTCTAATTGGATATACTTTAAAGAAAGTAATTAAATTATTAGCTGTAATAGTTAGATTTTTCTTAGCTGGATTAGCATATCTTCAGAGTCAACAGATAGCTAGCATAAACTGGAATAAACTTCAAGTATTGTCTGAAGGTGCTATTACAACACTTTCAAATGCAATTATACACATTCAAACTAGTGGAGATGGTCATGCTGCAACAGCCTCTTTAGCAATGACTAGCTTTGGTATTCCATTAACAGGTAGTATGTCAGCCGGATTTACTATTGGATTTATTAAAGGATGATAGGAGAGGCAACAAATTGGTGGTGTTTAATTCTTAACCAGGTGCAGGTAATGATACTGTCATTATTATCAATCGTGCGATGAAAGAGGATTACAAGCAGCGGATGAACAAACTAAAAAGGAATAACTATAGAAGGCGGAAAGGCTTAAGGAAATAATAATAATAACCTTATGGATGACGATCTCCGTTATTTGTTATTACAGATCTTAATATTTTAAAATAGAAAGAAGCATTAATAGTATAATAGGATGAAAGAAGAAAGACACTATTTCTTCTTATCTGATTATAACCATGGTGGATGTGTTACTTTTACTGCACATCTTCTTCATTTGTTAAGAAAAAAAGATGTGTTGCTTATAACAAAAAAATTGGAAGAAAACACTAGAGGAGATTTTGGTTATGGCATAGACTATCAGAATACTTCAACAAGAGTGCTTGATGCTATCAAAAATCCCTTCATTACTGATATGTATAGAAACTTTCAGTTACTTCAAAAATTAAAGCGAAATGACATAACAATTGTTATTCATGATCCAGGGGAGATTTTTAAGCAAAATCAACCATATTTAAAATACTGGAATATTATTTGTATAAGAAAAAGTTTTCAAGAATATCTTAAAAATAAATATGATGTTAATCCAAAATTTCTTCATCATCCTTTCTATCCTTATCCTACTATACATAGAGATGATAATAATGACAACTATGGTATGATAACTAAAACAGAGGTGGTCTCAATATCTAGAGTAGATTATGGCAAACATATAGACATAATAATGAAGGCTAACAAATTAATAACATCATCAAAAAATGATAAAAGAACGAATCCGATAAAAATCTATGGGCATTTCAATCCAAAGTATGTCCATCATAGATTAGGTAAGAAAAGCTTCAAACAATACTATTATGGTACATTTGAAAAATCTTTTGCAGCAGTTTCTGAAATATTAAGCAAAGCAAAATTTATGGTTGATTTATCGGTAATTAGACACGATGGCGGTGGAACACAATATACATTTCTTGAAGCCATACACAATAATGCTGCCCTGATAATAAACAGAAAATGGATTGAAGATGTTGATCCAAGATATAGAGACTTTAGAGAAGGGTATAATTGTTATGCAGTTTCTAATGGACAAGAACTAGCAGAAATAATTAACAACAGCAAAAATATCGATACTACGCAAATAGTATACAATGCAAAGAAATTGATGGATAGACATATCAAAGCAGATTGGTCAGCAGTATAGTAGTAACAATAACAGTAATTTGTTATATTATAATTTTTTTTATGTAACTTACCTTTTGTAAGTTATTATGAAATGTCTTCATC
>DASQYF010000380.1:0-25848 GCA_035639375.1 Nitrososphaeraceae archaeon | reverse complement strand
CTTGCAGCAAGCTCAAGGTGGATTTTTCCGCCGAGGCTTGCTGAGGCCACAATATTTTGGATCTCTATTTGCGGTTCATGTTGTATTGGGATTCCTCCTTTTTTTAATTTTTGAACGACATTTTTTACTGCTTTGATTGCTTGCTCTTCTGACTTTGCTCCCGTACATACCATCTTACCGGAACTAAAAATTAGAGTAGCCGTTTTAGGCGATTTCAACCTAAAAACGAGTCCCGGAAACTGATCAGGATGATATTCCACATCTGGAAAAATCTGAGTGATTAAGTTTAAGTTTACAGTTTGATTTATAGTCGCAGAAGCAACTACGTTTTCGATGCTTACTATAGGCTTAGTTTGAGGCATACTAAAATGCCTTTATAAAGGCGACCTATATATATATACAGACCTATATTTATAGAAGAATAAACTATTAGCTAAAATAGTTTACAATCTTTTGCTAAAAGTTAAATAACAATATAAATTCCGACGTAGGAAAGCCAGAGCATCTAAAAATATATTAGTAGCGATCTTGCTCTAGACAATTTCATAGCTGTGTATATATTATGAGAAACCTCGTCTAAAGAAGTAGCAAACACTTCTCGGAGAGGTCAGTGTTAAGGGCACAAGTGATAAAAAAGAAACGAAATGAAACAGGAACGGATAAATTTTATTTCTTTATCCACGATTATCATATTTTAACGGATTATTCAAGTCAGAAAACTTAACAGACAAAATATTATCAGTCAATTAGTTCAGCTTGGCTATTTCTATATTCATCGATAATCCATTGTTTTACTACTATTTCGCTATTATGGTCGTTTAGTATTTTCCTCTCTATCGCACTAATGACATTCTTCTCACTCTGGCTATCAAATATAATTATCTGGCGGATTCCTTTTTTGTCAGATAATATAACTTTGCTCAACTCCTTTCTTCAGTTATACATGTGTCCCATAGAGATAGTTAAGCGTTAGGTATAGTTATCTCTGATAAACACTTATGATGATTCTGAAAGTGATGATGTTAACGAAGATAACTTCCAAAGTTATGAGCCATCATTTGGGTAATGGCAAGGCGCGTTTGAAGCTTGGCAAAGTCTTTCCGAAGTTTTTATGCAATGATACTAATCTGATAAGGTTTTAGCAATAGCAATCAATCCATAAGTAAAACTTTTCAATTCAAGAGTTGAGGAATAAGCAAATTCGATATACATTCTTGGAATCTATGAGTATAAAACAAGCACAAGTAATTAATATCTGGGCTTATACATATCCGCAAAAAACTATCCATCAAAAACGGAGATGGAATATAGAGATAACGCAGATATGTTTTTTGGCGTTATGAAACCACTCAGTTCTTTTGTCAAAACAATATCTACAATAGCAGTGAATCCATTCTATAAAGAAACTTCAATTCTTCATTTATAAACAAAGGCCTAGGTTGCTATCATATTGAATATAGCATTTGTCGATTGATTTATTAACGCTTTGTCTGTAGTGGCCTGAGATGTCAGGCTTCAGAATTGATTCGGATTCATTAGGCGAGATTGAGGTTTCATCGGATGCTTATTTTGGACCCTTTACAGCACGGGCTATGAAGCAGTATAAAGTTACTGGTCAGAGAGCTCACATTAATTTTATCAAGGCATATGCTATGATTAAGATGTCGGCGGCACAAGCGAATAAAGAGCTGCATGTTCTTGATGTAAACAAGGCAGATGCCATTATAAGAGCTTGTGAAGAGATTCTCGCCGGCAAATTAGTTGACCAATTCGTTGTTGAATCGATAAATTCAGGAGCAGGCACTGCATTTAACATGAATTTAAATGAAGTAATTGCAAACAGAGCACTAGAAATATTAGGAAACAAAAAAGGAGAATATGACGTAATAAATCCAAATGATCATGTGAATATGTCACAATCCAGCAATGATACTTTTCCAACAGCAATGCACATGGCCATACTATTTAATATAAATGACACAATATCAGCTTTAGACAGACTCATTCAATCATTATCTAATAAAGGTGAAGAATTCCGCAACGTAATTAAGATTGGTAGAACTCATTTGATGGATGCATTACCCGTAACACTTGGAAGCGAATTTGAAGAATATGCTTATTCCTTGCTACAGTCAAAACTATCGATAATTCAAGTCATAGAGAACTTGCAATATGTAGGACTTGGAGCTACCGCGGTCGGTACTGGGGCTAACGCGCCTAGAGGGTATAAGGAAATTGCCATAGACTATCTTTCAAAAATTTCTCGCTTGAACTTGAAACCATCTCCAAATATGTTTTACTCTTTACAAAGCAAATATGTTATAGCTAGTTGCTCCTCTGCTCTTCGCAATCTGGCAATAGAGCTGAGCAAAATAGCAAATGATTTAAGATTGATGGCCTCAGGGCCAACTGCAGGTTTAGCAGAGATCCTGATACCTGCAGTTCATGCAGGTTCATCTATCATGCCAGGAAAAGTCAATCCATCTCTTGCTGAATGCCTTAATATGATTTGCTTTAATATAATAGGTAACGACGTTTCCGTGGCAATGGCCGCGCAAGCTGGACAATTTGAGCTCAACGTAATGCTACCGGGAATGTTAAAATGTATTTTAGATTCAACAGACATGCTGAAGAACTTTCTTCCAATTTTTGCAGCCAATATGATTGATGGTTTGAAGGATAACAGAAAAAAATTAGAGTCGTATCTTGAAAAAAGCCCGATTCTTGTTACATTGCTGACTCCATATATTGGTTATAAAAAGGCGGCAGAGATCTATAAGGAATCATTAGAAAAAAGTAAGACCATAAAAGAATTAGTGTTAGGCATGCATTTGATGACAGAAGAAGAAATTGACAAAGCGCTCTCCTATGATAAAGTTGTTGGTCTAAAAAAGTGATATCTTGTTGTGGATGTTATATCCTGCTTATATTAACTTATATAAATAGACTCTTTATATATATAAAATAATGGGTCTCACTTTTAGAATACTTTTAGAGTATTTATTTTAAAAATGATGACCGGAAAATGCATGACAAGGATATCAGTCCAATAAAACAAAAATGCTTAAGAAGAAAATCATAATATGACAAATGGTAAATCCCATCGTAAGAATTTTTCTTTTTTAAAAGAAAATACTGTTACGGATTAATGGAATAGCAGTAAATTTTTAAGAAGACATTCAGAAGGTATTTTTCATTATCATTGTAAAGTAATAATAACTTATCCAATATTTGATAAAGGATGTTTATTACATGTACTCAACAATGATAAATAAGAAAGTGATTCTATTAATATTAATTGGCATAGGAATGACGTCGTTAACTTATTTAGCATTACAAGATTCTTTAAATCGACCATCGATTAGTCAATTGCCAATTTCCTCACAGACGGCAGTCTCAATTATAATCCAACAAGAAAACTTAACACAGTATAAATTAAATGACTTTTCAACTAATTATGTATATATCAAAGGAGATGGAAAGATGTATCATTCTGATATCTCTTCGAATTCTATAGGACGATACCTTGATACGACGGAGCCTACAATAACAACAGGAGATCATTTCGCATGGGAAGTTAAAAATAAAGAAACCCAGAGGAGATACTATGTAGATCATGTAACCGGCGAGATTATAGCAAGATCTAAATTCTAATTGAAAAGCTCGATCATTATTAAAAAATAAGAATGTAAGATATTCTCTAATTAGAATACTAAAACCAATATATTAAAAGCATCCTATCGACAATTGATGTCAATAGATCGAAAATCCCACACCCTGTCTTCCGCTAAAAGTACTCTATCTACAAAAAATAATAATAATAATAATACTACTACTCTTCGAAAGCGATACAACAGACTGGTAATCATAAATTTGAAGAGGCGTGCTATGCTTCGAAATATGGTAAAGCAGAATACCCGTTGCGAACATAAGCAAATATATACACAGGCTAATGCAATTTGTAGACGAATATCATCATCTTATGAAGAAGACAGAATATCTATTAATGATGCTGTCAAATTGATGATTGAAGCACACAATCAGATGAGTCATAATGGTTTACCAAAAGACGTAGTAGCAGCAGAGATGAATAAAAGATTAAATAAATTAGAAAAAGGAGAGACTGGTATTTTCGAGGTGACTATGGCAAATGTTAGTTCGTCAAATTTTATTGGTGAAAAAGATGATAAAACACTAAATGAACATCAAGACGGTTCAGATAAATATTCCGAAAGTTACTGGTCTGAAATCATATAATAAAGTCAAGTGTGGTTGACACAGAATAACAGAACATGCTTTCATAACTAAACAACTTTTACTATTGGCCAAAAAAAGTCTAGTAAACAGTAGGGATGACAAATATTGTAAAACGCTATTGCTTTTGCAGATAGCGGATTATACAACGGCACAAATAAAAATGAAAAACAGTTGGTCAAATTCGAATATACAGTCCAAAGTCTCTTTTTCTTCATTCATTAGCGTAATCATTATAGTTATATACTCTCTGCCTCTACGATAAAATTCCTGTAACGTTATTCTTCATATATACTTTGGACATTTGCTATTTTCTCTATCACCCGATCAATTATACGACTTTGCATCGAACAAAAGTCAATCTCATGTCAATACCTTTTTTTCCTTTATTACATTTAAACAATGGAGATAATCCAAATAAATCATCGAGTTTACAAAAATAGCCAGTAAGAATAAATATGTTCATAGTTCTTTTCCAAATCTATTACTATTATAGAATTTCCATTAGATATATTAATTAATTCATTAGATGCTAAGTATTTAGCAATATTCACAATATTTATTTAATCAGTTCTAATTGCTTCATTTTATCTTACATAAAACTCCTAACGATAAAGTTCTGTCGTTCTATGAGAGGGACTAGACCGACAGCTGATCTTTCTTAGTATTAAAGAAATAGAAAGTTTTACTAGTAATAATTATATTGCTACGGTACTGCCGAACCTTTGTGCAAGGTAGTGGTAGTGTTCTTATTTGTGACTCAATCCATCAGAGTGGAATTGATATATTAAAAAAAGCGGGAATGAAAGTTGATTACAAACCGAATATTTTAACAGATGAATTAATTTCTATTGTTAAAGACTATCAAGTGATTCTCGTCAGAAGTAGAACCAGAATTACTCGTGAAGTTATTCAAGTAGCATCCAATGCAAAAATTATAGCAAGGGCAGGTGTAGGACTCGATAATATAGAAGTAAAGGCAGCAGAAGAGAGAGCAATTCGAGTTATCAACGCCCCGGAGGCAGCCATGAACGCGGTATCAGAGCTTACTATAGGCTATATGATATCTCTTGCTCGAAGTATTCCTCATGCCGACAGAGAAATGAAGAAAGGAAACTGGATAAAGAAGGATCTAATGGGCACAGAGCTAAGTGGTAAATATCTTGGTATTGTTGGTGTAGGAAACATAGGTCGAAATGTAGGACGCATTGCAAAAGGATTAAGAATGAATATAATCGGGTACGACCCATATCCAATAGATCGGGACTATATCAGAGAAGTCGGCTTAATCGTAACTGATCTAAAAACTTTGATACAAAGTGCCGATTTTATTACTTGCCACGTTCCTCTATTAGAAGAAACAAAGCATCTATTTAATGCAGAACTAATTTCCAATATGAAACCAACAGCTTACATAATTAATGCTTCACGTGGAGGAGTAATTGATGAAAACGCGCTTTATAATGCGCTGTGTAATGGCAGTATTGCTGGAGCGGCATTGGACGTTTTCGAAACAGAACCGCCCTTAAATAAGCTTCTCATAGAACTTCCAAATGTGATTTGTACTCCCCACATAGGAGCCCAAACTAAAGAGGCACAACAACTTACGTCGATCGTAATTGCAGAAAAAATCATACAAATAACTCGTGGCGTTATTTAGAATAGTAATATATATCAATATCAAATTAGAAAAAACTTTAGTATTATAGTTTCTCGCTGTATCAATCAGAGTTATAAAAGGAAAAACGAATATCTATAACATTCTATAGAGTAGGAGTTAAGCTATAAGTCTATAATCATATATAATTCTTCAACTTAAAAATACAGTAGGTACATAGTGATACTGTAATAATAAACAAAGCAAACAATTAATTATTATTTCAATCTCGAAAATTAATTGCAATCAAATGACAAAAACAAAACATCCTTTCGAGCATAGCATATCAATATACAAATATTAAGGGCATTATAATAGCCATCAATATGCGAAGTTATATGGCTGATACTTGGACAAAAATGTGGAAGCTAAATAGTGAAGAATTAAAGTCCAAAGCTGTTGCATGGAGAGCAGAACCAGCCATTATTAAAATTCGAAGACCAAGTAGACTCGATCGCGCTCGCAGATTGGGATATAAGGCTAAGCAGGGTATCGTAGTAGTTCGCGCAAGATTAGGAAGAGGTGGGATGAGAAAGCAGAGACCCGTGTCAGGTAGGCGGCCGAAACATATCGGTGTAGTTCATATTAAACAGGGAATAAGCATGCGAAGAGTGGCAGAAAGAAGAGTCAACGAAATATTTCCAAACTTGGAAGTATTAGGTTCTTACTATTTGCATAAGGATGGAATGTATCTTTGGTATGAAATAGTACTCGCAGATCCAAATCATCCATCTGTTTCCAAAGATAAGGAAATGCGGGGCAAGCTCAAGGCTTTCGCAAAATAAAAATTCCTTCTTACTAAAATATAGGCCTGCCTTTCAATAGATAATTTAATTTATATAAATCCATTCATTGAATCTTACCACAATAAATTCATCATCCAAACCGATTAACAGTGTCTTTACAGATTTTACGATTTTGAGATCTGACCTTATTGCGTTCCTGTCTATTGTGATATAATAATTACTCGATTCGCAAAATTGAGAGTTTTGACGTTATCATTCTCTGTTAAATAAACTCGGATTTTCCAATAGAAGATTAATTTTTTCTTAACTAAATATTTTTGGCTCTATAAAACCTTCATTTCTGACTACATTGACCTGCAATAACTGTACAGTCCAACACGTAACTCTACGGCCAATGTTTAGCCAAATTTTTATTACTTCAAAATGACGCATCTTTGCTAATAAGCAGGGATACTATAAACTTTTTCTCTAGATTCAAGTAATTTTTGTAGATATATCTTAAGGTTGGTCATGCATTTCACTTTTTATAATAAAGATCCTAAATCGAGTAATAATTGAAGCAAGTATTGCGTTGAATCAATAATTTCATTATTAAATATAAACATATATCACTAAGTTATGGATGCTAACATTATTCTACAAAAATGTAGACCCAACTCTCTTCTGTCTTGACTGGATAAGTATTCAATGGTCGTTCTGCAGGGAGATTCTGAGGAACACCGTCTTCTAATTTGAAGATGGACATATGCAAAGGACACGTGACTGTCTTTTCGTTGGCGTTCATAAATCCAGCAGAGAGATCAGCGTATGCATGAGTGCATATTCTATCTGTAGCAAAAACTTTATTTCCTGCTTTAGCTATAAGTATTTTCTTATCTTTATAATCGAAATCTAATAAATCTCCGTCTTTAAGTGAATTTTCTTCGCACACCTTTATCCATTCTGTCATATCAGATTTCTTTATTTATTATCTATATTTGTAGTGTTTCTCGAAGATGTCCTGAGTTTCTCTATATCGCGACTTCTCTGTTTCCAAGATCTGTTCCATTGCTTCGTCTGTCTTAAGCATAAGTGGTTTGCCTGACCATTTGTTTTCAATGAGATAATTAACCCATGCTCTGATAGTTGGTCCCATTTTTCTTGATAATGGTTCCAAAAAACCGCTGACTATTTCTCTTTTTGCTCCCTCTCTACTTAGTCCTCTAGTCATTAAATAAAAAAGCTGGGACTCATCCAATTGTGCTACCGATGCAGAATGAGTTGCTCTTACTTCATTAGTTTGGATCTCGAGTCCTGGAATAGCATCTGATTTAGCACCCTTGTCCAGCAGAATTGCATGACCAGCAAGATATGACTCAGCAGCTTTGGCATTCTTTTCTATCTTTATCATGCCTTTGAACAGTGATTTGGAAGTATCTTTCATAACGGACTTGACAAGAACTCTTCCTCTGGAGTTATGACCATAGTGAATTAAATTAGACGTGACATCAAATGATTGGTTTCCAATACCAAAGATGATTTCTACATCTTCAGCAGTCGAACCTGGACCTCTCATTATGCTGTCAATTTTATATCGTGATAATTGTGTGCCAAACATTCCTAGATACCAAGACATTTTGGCATCTCTGTCGATGAAGGCCTTTCTGTTTGAAAAATTTATGGTATCTCCACTCATAGCTTGCAATGTTACCATTTCAACATGTGCATTAGGATGCACGTGACATTCAACTAACTCAAAGTAAGCCTGTTGAATATCTTTCTCTGTCGCATTTGGCGGTGCGTAAATCTCCTGAACCACTGTGGCTTTAGAGCTATCATCAGCCAGCACGATGTTACGTGATATTGAAGAGATTCTATCATCAGCCAATGATTTTACAATTCTTATCGGTTCTTCAAGTATCACATTTTTAGGAATATAGATAAAAATACCTGACTGAAACGCAGCTGCCTCTAATGCAAGGAATTTGTCCTCACCATAGTCTAACTGATTAGTATTTATAGTTTCCCTTATAATATCTTCATGTTGCACTATAGCCTCTTTTATATCGGCAACAATAACTCCTTGTTTTGCAACTTTATCCGGGATTAAAATTTGATTTGTCGAAGAGCCAATTTGTAATATGTTCGTACCATGTTCTAAATCATCAAGTCTATCTGCAAGACCTTCATATGGTTCCGATCGTATAATTCTATCAGGAAGATGGATATATTCAGGCTTCAAGCGGTTAGCATCGGAATATTTAGTATACAGGGGTGAAACTTCGAGTGGCAGCGATTCATAACTAGATAATGCTTTTTCTCTGTTCTGTATCAGCCAATTTGGCTCTCTTTTTTCTCTTGCTATTGTATTAACATACTGACCGTTGATATCAGATAAAATTACCAACCCATTATATCATCCCTTGAGGAAAGAGAGAGATATATACTCTTAACCTACTGAGCCTTCCATTTCGAGCTTTACAAGCCTATTCAGCTCTACCGCATATTCCATCGGTAATTCTTTTGTAAATGGTTCCATGAATCCACCAACTATCATTGACAGTGCATCAGATTCTGAAAATCCTCTACTCATCAGATAAAAGATCTGATCTTCACCAATCTTTCCTACGCTTGCTTCATGTGATATTGTTGCATCCTCTTCATTTACTTCAACATATGGATATGTATCAGTCCTAGAATTTTCATCTAATAGCAATGCATCACACCTTACGTTTGACTTTACTCCCGTCGCACCTTTGGCAACATGCAATAGCCCCCTATATGTTGTTCTACCAGTATCTTTGCTAACTGACTTACTTGTAATTCTAGAGGTTGTATTTGGTGCTAGGTGTACTGCTTTTGCACCTGCATCTTGATGTTGATTGGCGCCTGCGAAAGCTATTGATACTACTTCAGCGTGAGCATTCTTTCCTAACATATAGACACCAGGATATTTCATGGTCAGTTTGCTACCTATATTTCCATCAATCCATTCAACTGTGGCATTCTCATAGGCATATGCCCTCTTAGTTACAAGGTTGTATACATCCTTACTCCAGTTCTGAATTGTAGTATATCTGATCTTGGCTCCCTTCTTTGCAATTAATTCTACAACTGCGGAGTGCAGTGATTCTGTAGTATAAACTGGTGCAGTACATCCTTCAATATAATGAACTTCTGCATTCTCATCTGCGATAATCAGAGTTCTTTCGAACTGGCCAATATTTTCAGCATTGATTCTAAAGTATGCCTGCAAAGGAAGATCGACCTTTACATTTGGTGGAATATAAATGAAGGATCCTCCTGACCAAACAGCACTATTTAATGCTGCAAATTTATTATCTTCTGGTGGAATAACCTTTCCAAAGTGTTTTCTCATCAGTTCTGGATATTCCTTAACTGCAGTATCTGTATCAACAAATATTACACCTTGCTTCTGAAGATCTTCTCTTAGATTATGATAAACTACTTCCGACTCATACTGAGCACCTACACCTGCAAGGAACTTTTTTTCTGCCTCTGGAATGCCAAGCTTATCAAAGGTATTTCTTACAGATTGTGGAACATCATCCCAGCTTTTACTTTGTTTTTCGGATGCTTTGGCATAATAATAGATATTTTGAAAATCAATTTTTGAAATATCTCCACCCCATTTTGGCATTGGCTTACTCATGAAGACATCATAAGATCTCAGCCTAAAGTCTCTCATCCAATCAGGCTCACCTTTCATTTTACTAATCTCTTCAACAGTGCCCCGGGAGAGACCTTTTTTGCTTAGAAATACATAAAGCTCTGTAGAGTCCTTAAAGTCATATTTACTATAATCCATGTTCAGCTTTTCTGTGGTCATGTAATCTATAACGCTGTTATGTTTTATATATATTTTGCAGTGTAATCATTTTATTATGAATCATCGTACTGTTGCTAATAATTTTTATATACAGATAAAAGAGTTTAAGTTCTATACTAATGTTTGTTTAGGATACCTTTAGCCAGCTCAACAGTACCTTTTACTGTGTGTATTTTAGACTCAATAGATTGGATATTTTTTTTCCTCAATTCTTCTTGGGTAAATGGACCTATTGCTATTACAGCCTTTACGCCTCTGACTAAGGACGGGACATCAGAGGATATCCTTTCCGAAATTTCAAAGAATGATCGAGCGGTCGAGGAGCTAGTAAAAATAATAGCATCAACTCTTTTATTTTCTAAAAGCAATATAAAATCTTTCCAAACTGGATTTATATTAGAAGTCCGGACGTTGTATAAGAATAGTTCATCGACATGCATGCCTAATTTACCTAGAGCTGTTGCAATGAAGTCATTTGACGCGCCGCTCCGAGGAATAATAATTCTTTGTTGAGATGTAGGATTCATTTTTGAGAAAAGATCTACCAATCCCTTGGTAGAGTATTTTTCTGGTACCAAATGGACATCTATCCCACGGTTAACTAGGACTTCTCTGGTTTTGGATCCCACTGCTATAATTGTCCTAGAATTTAACAGAGAGATAATCTGATCAGTTTTATTCATTCTGTTTGCGAGATCAAATAGCACATTTACAGCCCACTGGCTCATAAAAGCACAATAATCATGATTTTTTTCTTTTAGCTCGTTGATAAATTCTAAAATAACTTTAGGATCTTTTGGCACTATTTCGATAGTTGGTAAGGCAATAGACTTACCACCTTCCATTCTCACAAGCTGAGAAAATTCCTCAGCATCAGCATCACTTCTAGTTATCGCGAGTATTTTCTTAATAAAACTTAGTGACAGTCAGATCACTTACCAAACCATGCAATCTTTTTGCACAATGCAACAACTTTCCCGATTATAATAATTGCAGGCGGTTTGATCCTAGAATCTTCAGCTTTGCCTAGAATATTCATGAGATTCCCATTGATTACTCTTTGTGTCTTTAGAGTCGCTCTCTCAATTATGGCAATCTCTGTATTCATACTCATTCCTGCATTTATCAGATTATAGCAAATCCGCTCGAGATTCTCTATTCCCATAAGTATCACAATAGTATCTACAGCATCGGCTAATCTTTCCCACTTCACAACTGATTCATCCTTATTATCATCTTCATGACCAGTAACAATTGCCAGAGATGAGGCATATTGCCTATGCGTTAAGGGAATCCCAGCATAAGCAGCAGCCCCTATAACAGAAGAAATTCCAGGAATTATTTCGAATTGAACGCCGTTTTGAAGAAGAAATTCCGCCTCTTCTCCTCCTCTCCCAAAGATAAATGGATCGCCGCCCTTGAGTCGCAAAACTTTCTTTCCTTCTTTAGCAAGCCTAACCATCTGAATATTTGTATTGTCTTGATGACTTCTTGAATCTCCTACTGCCCTTCCAACATAGATCTTTTCAGATTGAGCAGGAATTTGATTAATAATATCTTTACTAATCAGTCTATCATAAAGTACAACATCGCAATCTTTCAAAAGTTCCATCGCTTTGACTGTGATCAACTTTGGATCGCCGGGTCCTGCACCACAAAGGAAAACTTTTCCCGTTTTTCTCATTTTTTATTCCATCTTTCCACTGCATCGCGCCATTCTTCTGACAATTTTATAACATCTTCTTTCATCAGCATCTCAGCAACCATCATTCCAAGTTTAACTGGATTTTTTACGCTTCCACTCTTTTTCAGACTAATTGATTTAATACCGTCGGCTGAAAACGCCGACGCATAGAGAGTCATTTTATCTTGGCCGGAGTTTGTAATTGCAATGGCGCCAACAGGAAATCTACAGCCTGCTTCAATTTTACTTGACAGAGCACGTTCAGCATCAACTTCAGATCTAGATTTTTTGTCTTCAATACTCCTCAAAACCCTAATTAATTGATGATCATTCTTTCTGCAGACAGTTGCTATTGCACCTTGGCCGGGAGATGGCACAAAGCCTCTAACATTAAACCTTTCTACAATGACATCTTTCATTCCAAGCCTAACTAAACCAGCTTCTGCAAGGACAACAGCATCATATTCTCCATTAATTGATTTCTTGACCCGTGTCTCGACATTACCACGAATTGGTTTGACGTTTAAATCAGGACGTCGTCTCATTATCTGAATGGCTCGTCTTAAGCTACTAGTTCCTACTATTGACTCTTTAGGAAGATCACTCAATTTCAGTTTTTTTTCATTAACTAATACATCATTAGGGCTTCCTCTTTTTGGTATCGACGCAATAATTAGTTCATCGTTAAGATCTGAGGGAAGATCTTTCAAACTATGAACAGCAAAATCAATGCTTCCTCTTCTTACAGCATCATTTAACTCTTTCTCAAAGATTCCTTTTTGGTCTATAGCAAATATTGCCCTATAGTCTGTGTCACCTTTCGTACTGATTGTAACAATTTCAAATTCAATTGAAGAATTAGCTTTTCTCAAAGCTGTTAATACTATTTGAGTCTGGAGAAGAGCGAGTCTACTTCCTCTTGTGCCTACTCTTAACCTGACGGTCATCAGCTTTCTTTCACTCTGCGTAAAGCATCGCCATAGAACTCTATAGTCTTGTATACATCATCTTCGCTGTGCGAATAAGAAACAAAACAAGTTTCAAATTGGGAAGGGGGTATAAAAACTCCTCTCTTCAGTAACTCATCAAATAGGAGCCTGAACTTTGCAGGATTGGATTTTTTTGCGCTGTTACCATCAGTTACTCTTTCATCATTAAAGAACAATTGATACATTGATCCAATCGTATTCAGCACAAAGTTCAATTTAGCATCTTCTAGCTCATCTTTAATTCCATTAACCAAACGATCGCATGTTTTGGCGATACTTGGATATATCTCATCCTTTGCCCTTATAAGACTTTCAATTGTAGATATCCCGGCTGAAACTGAGGCAGGATTACCAGCATAGGTGCTGGCTTGATATACTCTACCGGCGGGCGCCAATTGCTGCATTATTTCCTTCTTGCCCGCAATTGCTGCTACCGGAAAACCGTTTCCCATAGCTTTAGAAAATGTCGCTAAATCAGGTTTAATTCCAAAGAATTCGCTAGCACCGCCTAAAGCAAGTCTAAAGCCAGTTACAACTTCGTCAAATATCAAAATGACGTCATTTTCCTGTGTTATCTTCCTGACATCATTGAGATATTCTTTTTCTGGTAATACAAGTCCCATATTCGCAAATATTGGTTCTATTATGACACAAGCGATATCTTCTTGGTTCTTGGATACTACTCGATCTAATTCTTCTGAATCGTTATAAGGAATTACCAGAGTCTGTGATGTTGCTTCTTCTATGCTCCCGTCAGATTGTGGGAAACCTTCACCACCTGAACCAGCTTTTACCAACACATAGTCATAAGAACCATGATAGGAACCATCAAACTTTAAAATTTTTTTCTTCTTTGTAAATGCGCGTGCTAATCTAATAGCATTCATGGTTGCCTCCGCGCCTGTAGTTACAAGCCTTGTCATCTCTGCACATGGGACAACTTCTGCTATTAATTCTGCCAGCTTTACTTCTTTTTCAGTGGGGACACAATAGAGGTTTCCAATATCAAGTTGATTCTTTATGGATTCAGTTACTGCCTGGTAAGCATGTCCTAGTAAAACAGCACCATATCCCATACAATAATCAATACATATTTTGTGATCTGCCGTAACGATCTTGCTCCCATTGGCAGAAATCGCAAAAAATGGATATGGTTCATAAAAACGTACCGGGCTGTTGACTCCATATGGAATTACATTCTTTGCTCTATTGAACAACGATTCCGATTTGCTAAGCATCTAATGGCAGAACTTTTGCCTGCAAACATTATAATTGTATCGTATGATATAAAATCAACACTCATTTAATAATTTAGCCATTTGCATTGCATAGTATGTAATTATCATATCTGCACCTGCTCTCTTTATTGAGACCATAAACTCACTCATTACTGCATTTTCATCAATCCATCCTTCATCCGCTGCTGCTTTAATCAAAGCGTATTCTCCCGAGACACTATAAGCGCAGACAGGCAAAGTAGTCGTAGTCTTGGCCTGATAAATAAGATCTAAATACGGAATGGCAGGTTTTATCATAATAATATCAACACCTTCGTTAATATCAAATTCAATTTCTCGAATGGCTTCCCTCGCGTTACTAGTTGGCATTTGATAACTTCTTCTGTCACCAAAATTGGGCATTGAATGGGCTACGTCTCTAAAGGGTGCGTATAATGGTGACGCGTGTTTTGCAGAATAGCCGATAATTCCAGTATCAGAATAACCTGCATTATCCAAGCCTTCTCGAATTGCCTTTACCTGACCATCCATCATAGCGGACGGAGCAACAAAATCGGCCCCAACACGTGCGTGGCTAATGGCAACTTTCCTTAAAGTGATTATAGTATTATCATTATCTACTGTTTGATTCTTTATTATTCCACAGTGACCATGAGAGGAATACTGACACAAACACACATCTGTAAGAATGGCAATATTATCTCCGAAGTGTTTACGAATAATATCTGTAGACTGCTGCACAATTCCTTGATCATCATAAGCTGAAGTTGCATTATCATCTTTGTGCGATGGAATGCCGAATAGAAGAATCGCTCTAATTCCCAGATCAGTGATTGCCTCTATATTCTTGATTAACTTAGAAATAGGTATCCTTTCAATTGCAGGCATGGATTCAACCGTCTGAGGTTTTTCAATCCCTTCTTTAACAAATACCGGACAAATGAGATCCTTGACTGAGAGACGAGTCTCCTGCAAAATATCTCGAATTGCAGGACTTCGTCTTAAACGACGCAATCTAACAGTGGGAAATCCGACATTTCTGAAATTGCTATTTGTTTTCATAGTTAAACAACTTTAGGATGAACCTCATAAAATCCTCTTCATTTTCTTCACACTCTTCCAACTCCTTCCTAAGATTGTTCATTGGAGAAGATAGAATTCCTTCGACAATAGCATATGAAAGTTTTTCAACTACCTTAGATTCTTCAGGTCCTATTCTTTTTCCTAAAATAGAATATGCCTTTTTGAGTTCGCTATCTCGTATAGCATCCACATTCTTGAAAATAGAAACCACAATGGGCTCTGCTCTTTTTCTCTTGTACATATTGTACACAGAATTCATCTCAATATCAATTAATTTCTCGGCTGAACTGATTTCATTTTTGCGACTACGCCTGTTATTTTCTACAATCTCTGCAATTTGATCCATGTTTATTAATTTGATTTTCCTCAATTGTGCAACTCTTTCTTCTACAGTCCTTGGATTTGAAAGGTCTAAAATCATCATTCCATTTTCACGCTTACTCATAGCTTTTTCAACTCTGTCATATGTAATTAAGTAATATGGCGCAGTCGTAGAAACAAAAATTATATCAACTTCATGTAATATTTCAAGTGCCTTTTCAAATGGAGTTGGCTCACCTCCTACGGTGTCAGCAAATGCCTTGGCTCTTTGAAATGTCCTGCTTGTAACTAGAAAACTAATATCTCGTTTTTTTAATGACTTGGCTACTAAAGTTGCACCCTCGCCAGTTCCTATAAGCATAATACGCTTACTTTTTAGATTGTCTAAGTGATCTTCTGCCAGATTAACTGCAATTGATCCAATGGAAATACTTCCTTTATTGAGAGAAGTGCTAGTTCTAACTCTGCTGCCTAGTTTTACTGCTCTATCAAACATAACTGAAAGACTGGAACCGGCATAATGGTGCTTACTAGCGAAGTCGAATGCTCTCTTTACCTGACCCAGGATTTGATCTTCCCCAATTACTAAAGAATCTAATCCTGATGCCAATCTCAATAAATGAAGAACAACATCTCTATCTTTAGCGATTTCTACAGTATTTGCAAACTCGTCAATGGTCAGGCCAACTATGGATCCCCAAACTTTTAGTAATTTGTTTACATCAGGTGCTAAACCAGCAGCAAAAATCTCAACTCTATTGCATGTTTGAATGATAACACATTCTCTAATGCTGCAATTTTCTATAAACTTTTTATGTGCATAGTCGATGTCAATGAAGGCAAATCTTTCAAGTAGATGAATAGGAGCATCTCTGAAGGTCACGCGGGCGTTAATTATTTGCAATGATTGTGGAATGGTAGATGATAATGTCATTAATTATTCTTATTCTCCCATCTTTCCAATAGTTTCAGCGTTGTGCTTTTAGCATCTTCCAATCTTTGCTCCTTAATAAGGTTCTGAATTGTTTGGTCATTTATAATAGAATATAGAAATTCCTTTCTCTTACTAACTGTTTTTATTTTTGGTTTAGCAGCATTACGTGCAAACTCTTGTAATTTTGTATTTTCGATATCTAATTTTGTAATCGCTTTCCTTAAAATTCGTTCGGCTTTTATTCTAACTTTACGCGCCATTATAGGACTCTTACCAGATGTTGAAATTGCGACTTGCATTGTTCCTTCAATATTAATTATTGATGCATAAGCAAAATCACTGTAGGCGGGATCATCAGCTGCATATACAAATGAACCCATGTGACGGCCTTTATCGACAAGCTTGCGATTGAGCAGTTTATCATTAGTAGCAGCTAAAATCAGAAATGGATTTTTGTAATTGTTAAGTATGTCAGCATCTTTCAATTTTGCCTTAACAACTTGTATCTTGCCGCCTTTAGACAGATTCAGCAAATGTCGATTTATACGATTACTAATAACTATAATTTTACAGTTCTGACCTAACAGTCCGCGGACCTTTCTTACACCTTCTGTGCCACCACCTACCACAATGACACACTTTCCATCAAGATTCAGGTCAACGATCAATTAATACACCGATAATTATTAACAAAGAGACTGATGTGAATTCTTTATTTAATCGTTACATTAATGTTTAGAAATTTGTTATTATAACTACATCATTAACTCCCTCATAATATTCAAGCCATAGTACTACAAAACGTTAAGGAGGCTTTTCTTTTCTGGATTTTATTTATTCTTGTTGGTTTCTCAAATTCCTATCCAGTGTTAAAGATTATACTGTCATAATTTTGATTCTGATATGCGCTCTTATTTACTAGCAATTTTACGAAAATCAAATCTCACTGCATAGAATTGAATCTTTCGTTAAAAGATTAAACAATTAGGTACTCTGCTATAAAAGAACGTTTCATACATAACTCGGATGGATTCATTAACGAAGATCTTTTAATATTAAGCATAAGGTTGTGTATCTATAGATTTTAAAGAACTTACAAATCTCATTCAGAAATCTTGAATTGCGTAATGTTTGTGGCATCTTTGAAAAAATTTGCAATTTATGTTTTTGAATCATTCTGAAATGAAACTCGGCTCAATACTAATTAGTGCCTTGTTATTTTGAATTAGTATACTTGCAAGAAGATGATCATCTGTCAGGCTCTTTTGACCTTGATAGCATCGATGAGATTGGCCCGGCAACCAAAAGCCGTTTAGAAGAATCCGGGTTCAAATCTATCAAAGATCTCATAGTAAGAGGACCAGCAGATATTGCTGAAGCTACTGGAATGGAAATAGAAAAATCAAATTATCTTTGCAATAAGGCAAGGATAAGACTGGAGGAAATGGGTATAATTGACAAGAGCTTTGTTACGGCGACCAAACTTTATGAAAAAAGAAAACAGGAAGAAAGAATTTCGACTGGCTCAAAGAACTTAGACGATCTTTTTGTTGGAGGAATCGAAACAGGCTCTCTGACTGAAATCTATGGTGAGTACGGTACAGGCAAAACTCAGTTATGTCACACTCTGTCTATATTGGTACAGCAAAGTAAATCAGAAGGAGGATTAAACGGCAAGGCAATTTATATTGACAGCGAAAATACATTTAGACCAGAAAGAATTGTTTCTATAGCAAGCGCAAGAAACCTAGATCCCTACAAGTCATTAGAAAGTATAATCGTTGCAAAAGCATATAATAGCGCACACCAGGAATTAATTCTCGAAGAAACCGGTCCAATTATTGACAGCAATAATGTAAAATTACTAATAGTTGATTCAGCGGTGGCACATTATAGGGCTGAATTTCTTGGGCGAGCGACCTTGTCTGAAAGACAACAGAAGCTTAATAAATTTATGCATATATTAGTAAGAATTGCAGAAACATATGCAGTCGCAGTTTTGGCCACTAATCAGATACAATCATCTCCAGATGCAATTTTTGGAGATGTATATAGACCGACTGGTGGACATGTAGTTGCTCATACAAGCACGTATCGTGTATTTCTTAAACGGTCCGGTAAGAACAGAATAGCAAGAATGGTCGATAGCCCATATCATCCGGAAAGAGAAGTACTATTCACGTTGTCTGAACTAGGTGTTGCAGATCCTGTAGATTAAGGCTTAAAATCAAGCAGATAATATTAAATTAAGGGTTTTGTTAATGAATTCTCATGCCAAGCTCACACGGTACCAGAAGGAAATCTCGATCTATTCTTACTAAAGATAAGGTTACCAGAGGAATTTCGTATTTACTTATTGATTATAAAGTAGGTGATAAAGTTATTGTAGATCTAGATCCAAAAGAGCATAACACAATTCCTCACAGGAGATTCCAAGGAAAAGTTGGTATTATAAAAGAGGTTGGAAGAAGGACGATAAAGTTGTCTGTAATTATAGGAGAAAAACAAAAACTCTTGAATACTAAGCTTAATCATATCAAACCATTGACTGCTGAAAAGGAAAATTCAAAATGACCGATATAGTCAAAAAAGAAATTATTACGCTTCCGCAGGTAAAGCAAATCTTGGAAGGAGTTAAGCCGGATGATATGGACCAGATCCAAAGATGGACTTTTGATTATGTTGGGAAGTTTGCAAAGGTAGATTCAAATCTTGCGCCCAGAATGGTAAGCCAGTTAGTTGAAAAATGTGACTTAAAAGAAGAAGAGGCAGTAGAAGTTGTCAATGCCATGCCTAGTTCTATAGAAGAATTAAGAGCATTCACGTTCGGATGGAAAAAACTCATTCTTACAGATACATTGGAAAATATGCTAAAAATACTTAAAATTAGTACTGAAAGTTAAATAAAAAGTAATTAGTAATATACTGGTGAACTACATTGTCAGCACTGCCGACAGGTTACTCTAGTAATAGAACAAGCGTATCCAGTCCCGGAGAACAGCAGTTTCAAAGAAAATATGAGGAGTATGCATACATATTAGATTTCACACTCAGAGGAAAATCCAACACAGTAAGAGGGAGAGAAGGAACGATCATTCAGGCCATAGGTGAGGAGAGGTTGACATTGTTAGAACTGCTTGGTGTTCAAAATATGAGCTTTGAAGTCGGAGAGAGAGTGTATATTGGACGAGAAGGTCGAGATAAAGTGACGAGTGTTCTTGGCAGACTGGATTACGATGATATATCACAATCAGCAAAAAATGAACTCCCAAATATCGTAGAAATAATAGTGATTGCAAACGAGAAAAGATTTATAGATTATATGAATATGTCTCAACCAGTTACACCTAGAATTCACGCTCTTGAACTCATTCCCGGAATAGGAAAAACCTATATGATGACCATAATCAAGGAGCGTGACAAAAAAAGATTTGAATCTTTTCAAGATATTCAAAATAGAGTTGGATTAAGAGATCCAGCAAAACTTATATCGAAAAGAATAATAGATGAAATTTCTGGTGAAGCTAGAATGAATCTTTTTGTTAGAAAATGAAATGGTCAAAAAGAAAATCTTTTGGCCAGCATATGCTCAAAGATAACAGGATTCTTGCAAGAATTATGGATGCTTCGCAAATTAACAGAGAAGAGACCGTTTGTGAAGCAGGCACTGGAACTGGAGTATTAACTGAAGAACTTTGTAAATATGCTAAATTGGTTACGTCTTTCGAAGTAGATAGGGAAATTTTTAGAAAAATAAGTAATCTTTCTTCTACTTATCCGAATTTGAAGCTAGTAAATGCAGATATCTTCAAAATCTATCATTTGGAATTTGATGTTTTCATTTCAAACATTCCTTATTCGAGAAGTAAAGATGCTTTACAATGGTTGCTATTCCAAAAATTTAAACGAGCCATAATTATGACACAAAAAGAATTCGTCGATAAATTACAAGCCAAGCCCGGCGAAAAAAATTATCGAGCAGTCACAGTATTAAGTCAATATTATTTCACTATAGAAAGGTTGTTCAATGTGAGTAAAGAAGCCTTTGATCCTCAGCCTTCCGTAGAGTCAACGCTTATAAGATTAGTTCCAAGATCTGCCACTATAGATAAGAATACTATCACCAAACTGAACTTTCTGTTTTCCAAAAGAAATAAGAAGGCGTCAGCCATATCAAAAAGATTTGACAACAAAATAAGATATGACGATAAGAAAATAGACCAGCTAACTGTTAAAGAACTAATGGAAATAGTAAGTGAATAGAAAATTTTCCTCTAGAAACGGTAAAATTATGCCGTATTATTATGGTTTTTTATTTGCCATTATTGCTAACACTGCTTTTTGGATGTTTATCTAGGGTATTATCAAAAAGTATTATTCAAAGTCAACTAGATTTAAAGAGATGAAAGTATCTTTGCAATACGTGCTATCACAGCTTGATTATTGGGAGAAGTGAAGTGGCATTATATATACTTCATCGTCTCTTTGTTTAATTAAGATTTATTGGCAGGAAGATTGAATGTGTATGTCCCTTCAGAAGATAGTTTTTTATTGGCAGAACATGCTAAAAATTATTTTGGTAATTTAGCATTAGAAATCGGTAGTGGATCGGGTATAATACTCAATGCACTTTCCCAGAATTTTAATAGTGTAATTGGAACAGACATTGATTACACATCGCTTCACTATTACAAAAATAATGTTCCAAATAATGTTATGCTGGTTTGTTGTGATGCCGCTTCTGCACTTTCTATTAAATTTGATTTTATTGTAAGCAATCCTCCATATCTACCGGATCTCAATAAAACAAATAAAGACCATACTATAGATGGAGGCCCTACAGGTATCGAATACACTCTCCATTTCGTAGAATCAGCTGTTTCGGTTCTGGAAAGACAAGGCAAAATATTGACAATTATTTCATCTTTGTCTCACACCTCGAAATTAGACAAATTGATAATAGAAATGAACTTAATGAAAAGAATCGTAAAAGTAAGGAAGATGTTTTTTGAGACACTTTTCCTAGTTGAGATTAGTTTTGGGATTTCTTGATTTCAGATACTTTATCTTTTCAGAATCTTTGCTGCTCTATTTGCTACTTCTTCTGCCATTCTAGACAGAGCAGAATTTCCCCCCAAGTCATAAGTAACGTACACATTTTCATTGATAACATTCTCTGTCGCTTCAAAAATTGCACCCGAAATCTCTTTTTCTCCAAGATAATCTACCATCAATGCCGATGACAGGATGGTGGCCACAGGATTTACCTTATCTTTTCCTGCATACTTTGGAGCACTACCATGTGCTGGTTCAAACATTGCATAATCATCGCCATAATTTCCTGAATATACACAGCCTATCGAACCTACATGTCCTGAGGCACATTCTGAGATTATATCCATGAATAAATTCGTACTAATTAATATGCTGTTGTTAAATCGTTGCGGGTTCTTAACAAGTTGCTGTGTCATATTATCTACATAATATTCCTCTACATCGATATTCTTAAAATGTTTTTGAAACTTTTCTATAGCTGCCCAGAATATTCCGTCAGTTTCTTTTAATATATTCCTTTTTGTAATTGCATACACTTTTAGAAAATTCCACTCCTTTGCTATTTCGAAAGCTTTCTTTGCTACTCTTTCGCAGCCTTTTTTTGTTATTTTGCGAATAGCAATAGCAGAATCATCACTGGTTTTGAATTCAATGCCTGCATATAGTCCTTCAGTAGCTTCGCGTACACAAACAAAATTGAGCTGTCTTTGAGCATTCTTATACGTCTTTATGGGCCTTACATTGGCATATAATTCAAATTTCTGTCTAATACTTACCGCAACACTGCGTGGAGCGTTTGGACTAGGAATAGTAGTGGTCGGACCCTTAAAACAGGCATCACTATCTTCAAGTAGCTTCCAAACCTCTTCTGAAATATATGAATTCCCTCCGGTTTCCCGCCACCATTCGGATCCCGCGTCAGCTAAAATTAATTCTATCCTAGTATTGCATGCTCTCAAGACTCTGATCATTGCCTCGACTAATTCTCGACCCGTACCATCTCCCCGAAGTATTACAGCGCTTTTAGTAGCCAAATAACTCAAGTCTAGGGCAAATCCTCTCTATTTATATCTATTTAGAGCTTAAATGCATTCTTACGACTAGGTCGTTGGTAAAAGGAGGAATATCTGATGGCTTAGATACTCTAGTGAATTCACCTTTTTCAGAAAAGTAAGAATAATCAACATTGAAGTCTTTAAGTACTAATATTTCCTTTTTTGGAATTCCTGTGGAATTATCTATTACCGATATCGTCCGATTATCATGTGAATATATTTTCATAAAATCGTCTATCGTTAGCCTGATAGGTCTGATATACTGTACATGAAGTACGTCTCCTACAGCATCGGTATGAATAATACTCAAGCATTCTTTACCTTCTTTCCGAAGCTTACCTATGTCATCAGGCATCAGTTTTTTATGTCCATCCACTATTATTTGTACTCTAGGATAAACGTTGAACGTGTCGACAGCATGTTTTTTCAGGCATACATCGAGTACAGGAGGATGAGGAATAAAGTGCATTATCAAAATGCCTGCAAGTGTTGCAGCGCCTACTATCACTGGCGGTAATAGAATTTGTTTCTTGCCTAATTTCTTTCTGGGTTTTTCTTCTTTAAATTTCCGCTTTGGCATCTAAAAAAACTACTTGTATTCAATACTAACCAAGTTATTATTGCTTTTCTGTCTCTTGTATTAATATACAAAGTTATTGTGAAATCCAGCATCATAATATTAGCTCATTTCTCAAATACTCACTTCAACGGTGTTTTTAAACGGATATTAATGATATCGTCACCCATGAGTCCAAGAATAGTGGGAATTCAGTTGCTGAGATAGTTACAGAGGAGCATATATGATTGCCTACTTTTTCACTTTGATCATGCTCCAAGAGAAATTATGAACTTCATCCGTATAAATCTGATACTTTCTGCAGCAGACTATCATTATCGGGATGTCGGTTTTTTGCCTTTTACGATGATATCACTCTTTATTCTGTATATTTAATAATCATACTCTAGTTTTGCTCTATAACTACAGAAGCCATTTATATGGTCATTCTCAACCATTTCTATATTAGTAGAGAACTGAAGCTACTGGATCCTCTATCTATGTGGATAATTTTATTGTTAACAGAAATTTGCAGATATTTTAGTGATTGTTATATTGATAAAGTAGTTCTACGTTGGTTTAAACCATTTGTTGATTATCAATATCGATGGCGCTAGTAGAGGTAATCCGGGATTATCTGGAATAGGAATAGTAATAACTAAAGAAAATTCGAAAATAATAGAGCACAAGGAATTCATCGGCTCTAAGACAAATAATCAGGCAGAATATATGGCATTAAAAAAAGCTATGCAGATCTCTTTAAGTTTAGATAGCAACATCACAATTCTTTCAGATAGCCAACTTGTTGTTAATCAGCGAACGAAAGATTACAAGGTGAGAAATAAGCAATTAAAAAATATATTTAGAGAAATATCTAATCTTGAGAGATATTTTCAAACTGTTACCTACAAACATGTACCTAGATCGGAAAATAGACATGCAGATCTACTGGCAAATCAAGCGATAGACGAACACATTAAATATGAAAACGCCAGCATTTAGAATGGATGGCAGCAGTGAAGATTCAGAGTTACGTCTAATTTTGCAAAAGCAAAAGATGCGGAGAAGGCATTTGACTGAGCTGCCATTATTTACCAAAGAATCTGTAGGTAATTAATGGGAAAAAATAATTGTAATTTTTCTTTTGATTTGAATGTAGGTATATAAATGATACATTCTCTACATTCTCCTTACGAGGAGGCTTCTAATTCTCTGCTTAGATGCCTGCTTGGTAATTCATTAATATATTATTACAAACCAGATACGTAGACATCCAGTATTTAATACCTCTAACATCAACAGAATATACAATTTTTGTACAGCCCATAATAGAAGGAGAGAAGAAACCTCAAGATAACTATATCGGTAATGAACTTTTTAGTAAGGTAGAAGGCTAGTTTGAAAAGATTATAAGAAATAGTAATAAAAATTATCCTCACCTAAATGTTGAAGTTGAAATAGCTTTATCAAGACCCAGCAATGAGTATACACATCTATTCTATATATGTAAATATATAGATATCAACTTCGCTGGCTAGATATCTTATTTTTTATGTAAATTTTAAACAAAATGCACCTAAAGGTTTATCTAACGAAAAAAGCGATAATCTTAAAGTTGTTAAACAAACGCGAGTCAAAGATTCCTAGTGCTATCAAAGACATTGCAATCGTTGCCATAGGAGTTGTAATTGTTTGGGTAGGTATCAGGTTGGTATTCGATACTACCAATCCGTTTTATATAGTTTCCAGTGGAAGTATGGTGCCTAACCTAAATGTTGACGACGTACTAGTCGTGAGAGATGGCGACTCATTTAAAAGTCTAAATCTTGGAGATATTATAGTTTTTCATAGGCCCATTGGCGGCGATAGGGTAATAGTCCATAGGGTGGCAGATATTAAAGATTTTGTTATCAATTCTCAAGAAGAGAGAATGATCAGGACTAAGGGAGATGCCAATCCTTCTTCCATCCCGGGAGTAGATTATCCTATCACAGAAAAGGATTATATCGGGAAGGTCGCCTTTGTAATCCCAGGCGTTGGAGTAATAACTAGGGCAATAAGTCCTCCAGTTAACTATATTATCATAGCTGCAATCTTGGCAATATTATTCTTAAGTCACATATTAAGAAAAAAGGATAGTCAACCATCCAATCCAGCTCAAAGAGGAGGAGGCGAAGATGGTTCATCCCCACCTGCTGGAAGTCCTTTTTAGATTCATTCTTAACAAGATATGTTCCATTTAATATTACCGCAAGATCTGCCGCTACCAGTATTACAATGCAAATTGAATACATAGCTCAAGAAAGTAAAGTTAATGATTGGACTTTTTATTGAATACTATTCGTATACCTGTCAGTCTTTTCATTAATGATGATTAAAGGTGTCTGCATAGGGATATTGAAGGAGGCTTGAGTGTTTTTCTCCTCATGAGCCCTACAAATAATTTT
>DASQYF010000379.1:0-2104 GCA_035639375.1 Nitrososphaeraceae archaeon | reverse complement strand
GATGCCCCAATTAGTAGTTCTGGTTGATAAGCGCCTCATATTTCTTCAATTGTACAAAATGTAGAATGTCCTCACTGTGTTGGACGAGGGTAAGTAATAACGTATCTAGATATTACAATGATTTACCTCTCATTACTTGTTACCATCAGCATCAAATAACTCTGAGACTTCTCCAGTTACATTGCCCAAAACGCTAGCTGTTTTGTTTACAAACGTAACGTCTGAGCTGCTTCTACTGTCTTATTAACAATTGATTTACCAGTTTGAGAAGCATTGGCCCCAGCCCGTGAAGCATTATTTGGTACATTTTCTGTCATATAGGTTGTTGCGTTTGGAGATGATGGTGGTCGTAATGTTGTCATTTCTTCTGTTGCTTGTTCTTTGACAGTTCCTATATCTCCTTGTCCCATTTGAGTGCCTATAATTTCTATAACTCTATCATCTTTACCAAAGTTAATTTCCGATTCTCATGCCGTTCTGTTATTCGAAATTTCTTGAAAGTTAGTAGTTTGTTTTGCATTAATATTAACCATGAACATACCGTCCTTGCCACCAGCTATTTTATAGTCTGTTAGATTCCTGGGTAAGATGATTGTTAATTTTCCATCTTTTGTAGGAGCAATAGTTATAATGAGCTTTACTACCTCTTTCTGTGCAACTGTACTTACGAGTTTAGCAGCATCATCATTGTAATATTATATTTTACTGAATAACCATACTATCTATGGTGACATTAGCAGTTTGAAATGTTTAATCGCTAAGATCCTGCTGTTGTTGTTGACGCAAGGGTGGTGGACCTTGACTATAGACTAACTGAGCGGTAGAGACAGATGATAATATTGCTATAGCGGATAAAATCAAGAGAGTTGGTATAATACCTATTACCATTGTAGGTCCTACTGGATAGGTAGTTTTAGCAGTACTTATTGAATGGTTGTGTGTTTTCTTATTATTTACCATACTTCTTTTTTCTGGCGTATATAGCGTAGTTTTCTAAAGCATTTCAGGTTTGCCTTTTTATTGATGCATAAATGATAGCAGCATGTATTCGCTATACTCGATTTAAACATACTTAGCATAAAGCTATAAATTGAAAAGCCAGAATTCACTATAATATTGTGGCCTCACTTGAAAAAACAGACATTAATTTGTACTAAACAAAAAACACTAGCTAACTGCTAACGGCTTCAATAGATAAATTTAGGCTAATACAACAACCAGAAAAGACAGGATGTTTGCGAATCAAATATGACAGGGATATATAGTCCCGGCAGATACATCTGCCATTGTATAAATTTGCATCAGTAACATTTGGCCTGTTAGGAAATATAATTACCCCCCCTCTGTGATCAGTGTTTTAATACTTAAAAGTAACACAAAAGAGACTGTAAGAGATTGTTTGTATGAGTGGCAGTCTATTTCCAAATAAAGATATTCTTACCAAAGAAATTGAATCATGGACAAGTTTTGAAGCTAGCCTGTCTTCACAAGAAGATAGAAAATTATTTATGAGTATGCTAAATGATTGTTACAAGTATTCTGTTGCAATTAACGCCAAGGGCCATCCATTTCCAGCCGAAGCATTGATTATGGCCTTGCTGCTTTCACAACATAAAATGATTGACTGGTTAACAAAACAAATTTCAAAGCATGAACTACTTGCCAATAATAATGAAGTTAAGAAGCTCAAAGAACTAAAAGAACAAGACTTTGGTAGAGAAAATACAAATGATTACATCAGAAAGAATGAAAGAATTCATTATATTGATGATTACTGAGATTCTATTATAAACATTCAAGATATTAGCGGTATTAGTGGTAACGCCGACATCCATATTGTAACAGTTTCTTCATTAGCAATGACTAGCTTTGTTGTTCCTCTTACAGGTCCAGCTATGTTAGCTGGATTCACTATTCGATTTCTAAAGTGTCCCTAAGAATTACCAGAGTCTATAATAATTATGTTAATATAATGCTTAGAGTTTTTGGATCCGTATAAAAATCATACGTATGCCCTTTTGTATGCCCTTTGATATAACCAGTTCATACGTATGCCCTTTTGTATGCCCTTTTGTATGCCCTTTTGTATGCCCTTTGATATAAC
>DASQYF010000378.1:0-5133 GCA_035639375.1 Nitrososphaeraceae archaeon | reverse complement strand
TTGTGATTATGTCCTTGAAGTACAAGATCTACTCCATACTGTTCAAAGAGTGGATGATATGTACTTCTTAAGGAAGAAATAGCAGAATGAGTACTTGGTATAGTATACATTGGCCTATGGTAATATACTATTATCCAATCTATATTTGGATTTGATCCTGCCTTTGAAACATCATTATTTACAAATTTATACTGTGCAGAATTTACATCAAATGGAATTTCTGTTGAAAGTGCAAGAAAGTGAATGTTTCTATAATCAAATGAATAATATTGTTCTGTGAGTCCAAAATGGTTCATATATTTAGGCAGCTTTCCGACGTCCCGGTGATCATGATTACCTATTATAATTTTCATTCTGTCATCTATGGGATTCACTACACCAAACCAGCAATCTGCAGAATCATCATATGAATAGTCACCTAATCCAAGTACTATTTCAGGAGCTTTGTCTAGTATGTTATTTACGGTATCTGATGTATCATCTGTACATCCCCAGTCTCCTACGGCTACAAAGTTAAAGTCAGAAGGAGCGACATATATGGGATGTGGTCTCATAGCAATAGATACAATTGTTATTACTATCACCAAAGAAGAAACAGCAGAGATAATAAGTAAAAACTTATTCAACTATGGAGCCCCTGTGTGGATGCATGTTTTGTGTTGAACAATTCTATTTATGATCCTTTTGAGTTTTACGAAAATAAATTAACTCCCACATAATGTAAAGATAATATAACTAGAATAAAATTATACTTAAAATTTGCCTTAAGAGTTTAATAAAAATAGGGAAAACGGTTTTTGTACACCTTTTATTAGGATTATAATATAGAGCCATACTATATACTGACAAACCGGGTTGGTAATTAGAGGAAGCAAACGATCAAGGCAGAGAAAGTTTCACTTGCAAAAATAATTTAATCATCACTATCTGAACAAATCTTTTTCATCCGCCTCATCCTCAGGTAACCTGGAGACGTAGAATAAAATCATTATATTGCTAAAATACGATACATATTTATTTTATGTATAATTTTGATATATAATATAGGCCATGAGTTTAAATGCTGTCTAAAACAATAGGATATGAGGCTGTTTGTATTACTATAATATTCACGGTATAGTTAAAGTTAAATCAGAAGTATCGTTATATGAACTCGAATATTTTGCATCAGATGAGTTTGCTGATGCAGATATTGTTCTCAATGTAAAGGACTCTATAACGTCGGGAATACATTTTAAAAGGACGTTAACGCCTGAACCACATTCAGATTACTACAAAGTAAAGTATTCTGAGCACTTTGGATCTCTTGGTGCACAGTTTTCAATTGAATTTTCAGATAAAGTCAATATCGCTATCAATAAACTGATAACCAAATCTAGACATGTTGTATACGTAAATTTAGTAGAGCCCATGTTGCGTTTTTTACTAATATCAAAGGGTTTTGTTCTTCTTCACTCTGCCTGTATTGACATTAAGGGAAATGGTATTCTTTTTTCGGCGCCCCCGGATACAGGAAAGACGACGACTGTATTAAAGTGCATCAAGAGTGGCTTTTCTTTTTTATCTGATGATATGACAATAGTGCGTTTACCAAATGAAGCCTTATGTTTTCCAAAGCCCATGACTATAAGTGCTCATACATACAAAACAGCTACCACAGTAGCAGATAATGATCATGACAAAATTCAGTACAAGTTACGTAGTTTGATCCATTCAAAAACAGGTAGGCAATTTATGCATAAACTTGCCCGCTATAATGTACCTATATTTACTCTAAATACCATAGGACAGGCAATAATCAAACCCCCAAAATTTAAGATCGAAAGTCTATTGCAGTCAGTCGCTATTCAAGAAAAAACCAGAGTGAAAAGTTTGTATTTTTTGGAACGAGATGGTAATGAGCAGACAGAAGAGGTTCCAACAAAGGTCGCATTAAGAAAAGCAATAGAGAACAGTGATGATGCATTTCTATTTCCTCCATATGCTGATTTAATCCAGCATATTAATATTGGGGGTAAGACGGCAAAGGAATTGCTACAAGAAGAGAGGAGCATGTTGGAAAAGTTTTTGACAGGAATAAACTGTTGGATAATAAAAAGTGACAAAAGAGCATGGTATCAAATGATTATGGAAATTGATCAGCCGAAGGTTAATAAATAAACATGAATATCGCTGTACTAAAAGGGAATAACTCATTATTTAATAGAAGCACCTTAGACATTAATCAGAATGATCTTCGGATCTCTAATGTGAGCGACCTAAAGAACATGCAAGTACCTCTAAGAGGCAAAGCTACGGTAGCTACAGTAGGGATATGGATGGAAACACAATCAACAGATGAATTGTATAAATCTACGGAAATATACTGGTATAGATAAATGGTATTGCGTTTTTTAAGTTCTCATAAAGGCCTAATTTATATAACTTTAGGAAATCTTATAGGTGCCGCCGCTACTGGTGCGTTTTGGCTACTCCTTGCTTTTATTCAAAATGCACATGAATATGGAAAAACTAATTATGAGATATCTATAGCTTCATTGGCGGCAAGTGCTGCTCTTCTTGGCCTTAACACCACAGTTACCACTTATGTTGCAAAGGGCTCAAACAAAATAAACGTACAAGCAAACCAGATAATCCTCATTTCTTGTGGAGTCGCTGCCGTAACAGTTGCTTTCTTCAATTGGATGCTTTCTTTCTTCGTCATTGGCATGGCTTTCTGGATGATGAGCACTTATGAGCTGCTTGGAAGAAAAATGTACAAACAATATGCGTTTGTCACTATTGGAGCGAGGGCTTCGCAACTTCTTTTATCTATCTTACTATATTACGTCTTAGGAATAACAGGTATAGCAATTGGTTTTATTATTTCCTTTTTTATATTTAGCCAAAGATATTTCATTTCTACTAGACAGTTCAGTAGAGATTTTAGTGAAGTCAAAGATAAAATGAAGTTTTCATTGAATATATATTCTTTCAATATGTCCAATGCATTTCTGTTGTATTTTGATAAACTTGTTATTGCTCCTTTATTTGGTTATGCTGTGCTAGGATATTATCAGCTTGGTTTTCAATTCTTATTATTTCTAGGAATGATTCCTATTAGCTTTTACCAATATCTTATTCCTGAAGAATCAAGTGGTCTAAAGAAGACAAGAGTACGGTTTCTGGGTTTACTGGTTTCAATAGGGCTTACTGCTATACTATTTTTATCTAGTCCTTGGATATTGCAACATTTATTTCCCCACTATACTGCTTCTCTTAATGCCATGCGGATTATGAGCATAGGCATTATTCCTATGATGATAGTTTGGACTCTGAATTCAAAGTTTCTTAATACAGGTGACACCAAATATGTTTTATTTGGATCTGCAATTTATTTGGCATTCCAGATAAGTTTAATATTTTATTTAGGTAAAACATTGAATGTAATTGGTCTTGCATTGGCTGTAGTACTTGCACTGATCGCACAAGCATCATTCCTATATATATCCGACAACCGTCTAGAGCATAAGCAGCAAAAGCAGAGTAAGAACTATAGTTCATAAGAAATAGGTAGTATTTATTTAGGCAGAAAGAAAGAAAGAAGGAAGGAAAGAAAAAAATAAAATTGCTTTATACAATTAACCTGTTGAATTTCTTGATGTAATTTCAGGATAAATACTTGAATATGCATTTTTGACAATATCAAAGTAATTTGTTGTTTGTATAGCTCCTGTGCCATCTGTACTTATGAGATTGTAGTTTGCTATCTGATGAGTATCAACGTTCCACTGCCAGTATGCCATTCCCCAAGCACCAACATCCTTGAATGTTTTAACAATGAGGTTAGCCTCAGTCTGATTTATATCACTTAGCTCCGGGTTTATCTGAGTCACAATTTCTCCTTGTTCATTAATGTTACTCTGTCGTACTACATTATTCCATTCACCTATATACAGAGGAACTCCGGCCAGTTTTCCTGCTTGAACGAAAATATTGAGCCTATCTCCTTGATAAGTGTCCGGAGAAGGTAAGCCATACAAGCTAATTTTGAATACAACATTTGTTTTATTAGCTGGTGCCATTTTTGCCAAATTCTCCGAATTCAGATCTATAGGCCCCTTGAGATCTACTGGTATGTTCATACTGTATGCTATTGTCTTTTGAGTTAATGTTCGCAATTCATTAGTAACTAATGTATTGAAATTTCCTATCTTTTCCCATTGATCTACATTATGCACTTGAGGTTCACTTAGTATTTCATAGCCTAAAGTACTTGGATGAGAATCTACAGTACTTACTATTTTTTTCAAAAAGTCAGCCAATAGTGTCCAACCATCTCTTCCATTAACATCCTTTACTGATCTATTCCACCAATCTGTCCACCATAATTGTGCAGCTGGATATCTGGTCCCACCTCCAGCACCTGAAGGATACATTGGATTATTTTCAAAAAGAAAGGAAGGAAATCCGGTACCTCTTTGGGGATTTAGCCAGGATGATGTATGGAATTGATGGTTATCATAGATGACCCTTATTCCCCATTTATCAGCCGCATTTGCAACAGCATTTATTTCGCTCATAAAAGAAGCCGGATCCTTCACATATGCTTCCCAATACAATATAAATCGTACGTGATTCATACCGGCTTCTGATAGTAATCTAAAAGAATCTTCAAAATAATTTACTGGTAAATCATATGAAGGATTTCTTGCTTGAGGGTTGCGCGTATAAAAACCACTCATATCCACTCCAAGATAAGGTACATCTTGACTAGTCTGCTGGGCAGACGCGACGCCGATTACGGGAGTAATGATAATGACTATGCTAAGAATAATGACTGCTGATAGAAATTTTAATGAATTAGTGTCTTTGTTCATTTGTGATTTAATCAATTGTTCTTTCATTTTCTCTTTTTTATATGTCTATCTACTCATAAATAGCCGGCAACAGCTTCTTTTTTAGTTATATAATAAAAAATTATAGATACCATTATATGCCAATCTATAGAAGGAAGATATTTTGTTTATGTGTGAAACGTTTAATTATAATAGTATAGTTTAAAACAGCTGGACCCACTTTCATGTATAGCATCATCATCATCATCATCCCATCTATTTAAAAATCAATGAAATCTATATGAGACAACTATTG
>DASQYF010000377.1:0-5166 GCA_035639375.1 Nitrososphaeraceae archaeon | reverse complement strand
TGATGAGGATATCCAAGCATCGTCTTTATGAGGTGTTTTTTACACTCGACATCTGAAAGTATGCTATATATTATAGTGCAAATTCGAGTCTATAAAGCCAATTTTATTGAAATTATTATTTATAGGTCGAAAGGTTATATTTAAAAATATATTAATGATAAGTAGATAAATTTTGCATTTTAGGCATTATATATTATTATCATTATTATCATTATATTATTTATATTTTAACTAGGAAATTTATATAATTTTTACTTTAGGTTCCACTCAGTACGAATTTGCCTGATTATGTCTAGGATAGTGTCAGCATCTTGTGCCTCTGGATCCAGCTCAAGATAGAAATTTAGCATTTCGAGTGCTTCTGTAGGCTTTTCTCTCTTTAATAATATCATACCCTTGTCTCGAATAGCATCTGGATTATAATGATCTAACGCAATTATCATTTCATTTGCAATTTCAGCTTTGTCAATATCTTGTGCTTCATAATAACTTCCCTTAAGGTTGTTTAACATTCTTATCATTACCTGTGTTGGTGTTGTCTTTTCGACAAATGCATGAGTAAGAGGAACATTCTGACGTGGATAGAATTGATCGAGCAATTCCTTCAAAGCATAATCATCCATTATTCTGCCACCATTAAATGGGTCAATGATTATCTCACTATTGTCATCTTCTAGAACGTGCTTAACAAGAAAATGAGCGGGAAAATTAACTGGAAACAATTTAAAATTCAATGCATGACCAATTCGCATATATATTATTGACAATGTGATAGGAATGCCAGATTTATGTTGCAAAACAATGTTAAGATAACTATTCATAGGATTGTAATAATCTTGAGTATTTGCTTTAAACCCCTTATCCTTAAAAAGGTAATTGTTAATTTTCTCTATCAGCTGGGTTGGCCTGAGTGGCAAGAACTTCCTTATCGATTGCTTTAGCTCTTCACCCATTGAATCTAGTTCGTTCAATTTGGAACTAACATCTAAATCTGGATATGCAAGTATCCTAGAAAGATGTAGTGCATATTCAGCTAACCTAGCGGTATCATTAGAGGAAATAACAGAATCAACAACGTTAACTTTCCAGTCTTCAATTAATGACTGGAGATTAGTGATAGCCATATTGTTATATGGAGAATGATAATTACTTAAAATTTTGGTATTTTAAATAAAATAGTATTATTGATGTCTGGTATATGTATAGAAGATATACTCTAATTTCAATATGCTAACTTTATATAATCAACTAAACTAAAATAATATATATACACATTATTTAACTTGATGTCAATTTATTGATAACAAATTTTTCTATTATTCTAGTATTAATACTATATTTATAGGATAACTAAAAACTATCGAATTGAACAAAATACCATATGAAATTATAATATGAAGCAGCATAAATCTAACCTTCCTAAAGGAAAGCCTAGTAAAAGTGTATATTTAATAATTTTTTAATTGACCGAATTACTAAATATTAATAATCCATAAAATTTAAACCATGTGTGTATCCATTTATTTAATCCACAGATTCATATAGTAAGATAAAGATGGTCTAGGTTGCATAGTTCGACAAGCTACTACTGTTCTTCATCATCTTTTTCTTTGATTTTCCAAGAACCGGTCTCCTTATCCACTACCCTTTCAGTTAGTTTTTCTTGGGCCTTCTCTATATGTCTAGCACCATCATCTGAGTGTATGTCTGCCCTATCAATGGTTTCAGATTCTGTTAATGATGTTCCAGAATTAACTATTGTAGAAACATCTTTAGTATTTGATGTTTTTCTGTTAGTCTCTTCTGTAATTCCTCTTTCTTCTATAGTCTGTGCTACTCCTTGAATAACTCCATCATTCTCTGCTGTTCCTTTAGCTATATCTATAGCGTTAACATTTTCCTGACTTTCCATTCCTTTAGATATACTTGCTCTGGCAATGTCTGCTGTGTCTGTTAAATCCCTGTCTGTGTCGCCGGCATTTGTTAAATCTCCGGTAGTACTTATTGTTGCTCCTTCTCTATTACTTTTGCCAGAAGATGATAAATCTTTATTTTTCTCTCTATTAGCATTCATAGCGATATTATATTATGGTCAACAAAATATTAATGACATATAGATAATGCTTTTACAAACTAATTATGGAGTTATCTATCAAAATAGCAGATTTCTATTTCTATTTCTTCCTTCCTTCCTTCCTCAAAAGATGATATTCGTAATGCATCTCCCTATCTTACCAGAAAAGAAAATTGATTGTCAATAGAGGTTTTTCGTCTCAATTTTTAATAGATAGGAACCTTTTATATGGTTGCCTAGCAGTAACGAACAGAAATTACTAAATACTGCAATCTAATGATATCGTCAATTTGGCTGATACTTTAGATAATCTCTAAGGGGTTCACAGTATATTACTTCCAAAACACCCCCTATTTGATGCTTTTTGAAGTTTATCGGTTTGTGTATATATTTGCTGATACTAAAGGTATTATAATAATTATAATAAATAATACAGCAACTATGAAATCCCCAATATTAGAATAATTCAAACAATCTGAAGACTTTTATATGAATAACTGACAATAAAATATATCTTTTGTCATCTGAAATAATTAATCCAAAGGTTCCAATTAAAACTAAAAGTGAGTTGATTGATCAAGTATTTGACACAATATCAAAAAGCGGCGAAAACGGTATATTCCAAACTGAACTTTGTAAGGTGTTTTCTCTTGATAGTAGGGATGGCTCAAGATTGGTAGGCAATCTGGAAAAACAATCACTTATATCCCGTGAAAAAATATTACATAACGGCAGATGGACGTATAAATTAATTGTAAAAAAATCATCGATAGTCGCAGAATTATCTAGAAAACCTATAGAAATAGCAAATGTAGAAGGTGCTCCTTGTTTCAGTTGCAATTTTCAGCATTTGTGTTCGTCAGAGGATGAAACTAGTCAATATAGCCCTGCAAAATGTACGTGGATTGAAGAATGGGTTTTAATGAGTTTCAGCAAAATGTTGACTTCGCAAGAACACTCTGAAAATGGAGAATTATAGCCGTATATAGAAATATTGACATAGTGTTATACATTATGGTTAATAAAAATTTTCTTCGTTATCTCAAAAACTAATAATGTATACTGTAGCTTCTACTACCAATATGTCACGATTTTACTTGATTATCAAGAGAAATAGTTTGAAACAAAAATCAAGGATCTGTATATCCCTACTTTAAATTTTCGTATATTTTGCATATTCATATAAACGATCCAAAGATATTATAGTCATGGTAATGCTTTGGAAAGTTTTTTGTTTCTCTAAACTATGTTTAGAATATCGTATCGATATATAACTATTAACTGGGCAAATGATGAAAGGTAGTATATAATGTCAACATTATATAATTTCATTTCGATATGACTTTGCTTTTTCTAGATCTGACCCCTATAGTATTATTTATATTTTTTTATTTATACATTCTTTTGAAAGACCTAATTTCAAGTTTAAATTGTTTATGTGTCTCAATATTATTATTAATCTAAAAAGAGGAAAAGATAATGCTAAAATCAAACAAAACAGCTCTACTAATCACCTATCCTTTAGAAGAGGTAACAAAAGAAGCTATTTCTCTAGCAGATGCTGCTGGATATTCTATCATTAAAATAGTTAATCAGCGTAATCTTACACAGTCAAAATATGGTATAGGTAGTGGGAAAGCACAAGAAGTAAAGGAATTAGTTGAACAATTAAAACCAGAAGTAATTATATTTGATGAGATGCTAAAGCCAAGTCAGCAATATAATTTAGCAAAAGTTTGTAAAATAGAAATACTAGATAGAGAGCGCTTAATTCTAGATATCTTTGAATTAAGAGCAAGCACTGCGGAATCAAGAATTCAGATTAAACTTGCACAGTTACGATATGACATGGTTAGAGCTCGTGAAAAAGTTAGACTTGCAAGAGCAGGAGAACAGCCAGGATTTTTTGGTATGGGAAAATATGATGCTGATATCTATTTTCTAGATATCAAGAAACGATCTGCTATCTTGAAGAAGAAGTTGGAAAGAGAAGAGAAAAGAAGAGATCTTTTTCGGATTCAACGATCAAGAGCAGGTTTGCCTACCATTTCTATTGCTGGCTATACTTCTGCAGGAAAAACGACTCTATTCAACACATTAACAGGAGAGTCGAAAATGGAAGGAAAGGAAGTGTTTACTACTCTATCTACTTTTACTCGAGCAATTAATTTGAAAAATGATAAGAAGCTTTTAATTTCAGACACTGTCGGATTTATTAGTAAACTCCCAGCTTATATGATCGATGCATTTAAATCAACACTTCATGAGATAACTTATTCTGACCTTGTTTTGCTTGTAGTTGACATCAGCCAACCTATAGAAGAGATTAAGAAGAAATTAGATAGTTCAATCCATATAATAAATGAATTGAAAGTACCTATGACTAAAGTATTGTATGTGATGAATAAGGTTGACTTGACTAATCTTGAAAGTGCACAAGATAAATGTGATAAACTGGGTTTTCTTCATTTTGGACAGTACGTTTTGCTAGTTTCCTCTAAGACAGGTTTTAACATGGATAAATTAATGGATTTGATAGCATTAAGAATATTTTCGAAGGATGCAAAAAACGAATCAACGGAGATTATGAGCGAGATTGGCGATAGTAAGACTAGAAAAAATTGTTAATTATTAGTATATTACACACACAATTTCCTCTGTTTATTGTATCATCTACGTTTTTGTATCATATTATTGCGACATGCTGTCTGCCTTGCCCAATTATTTGTCTCCTTTTTTAGTTTCATAACAATAATATCAAGATTTTTTGTCAATGTGGATCTGCATTCTATGGTATTATAAAATATAGAACAAAAAATTCGTTTTTTATTTTCTTAATCTGAACATTAATTACACCTTATCGATGCGTGAAGTACCAGCACTAAACATAGAATATACTGTTTCTTTATAATGCGAATCTTAATATGTGAATAATGTAAAGGGGTAGATCCGAACGTAACAATAAAAGGCGGCGTCGGGATGATTGTGGTCATAGTGCCATTTTGTGATTCACCGACCTCCAGTTGCGCTCATAACATGGAGATTCAATATTAAGATATTGAATCTGACAATGGTCACATTTACACGACCCG
>DASQYF010000376.1:0-24004 GCA_035639375.1 Nitrososphaeraceae archaeon | reverse complement strand
ATTACTATAAGAAGATCCTTTGTCTTCTTCTTTGCTGTTATCTTCTGCTGCTTGGTTGTTAGTATTATCCTCATCATCCTAACCTTCTTTTTTCTTCTTCTATTGGTGGGTGTAGTGATGGTATTGCTTGTTTGTGATGGTGGTGGTGGTGTCTGGTAGTAGTTAATCCTCCTCCTTGTTCCTTATTTATTCAACATAATCACCCGTTAAAGATAGCCCAGCTAACACTTCCGGAAAGTATCAGAAAGTTATTAACTACCTTCTTCACTTTAATATAGTATTGTTATCCATTGGGACATCCAGATTCCCATATATATTATTGATCGAATACCTTTACATTTAGTTGTTGATCAATAAGTGGCAGCGTAAAGTAAAACGTAGATCCTTTTTTTTCATCAGTAATACTATTATTATTTTCAGCCCATATCTTGCCACCATGGGATTCAATGATACTTTTGCAAATAAACAATCCTAATCCAGTACCTTGAAAAGACTTTGAAGCAAACTTGGAAAATAGCTTTGGTAAAATTTCAGAAGATATACCAATACCAGTATCTTTAATACTAACAACAACTTCTTGATTATCCTTCTTTTCTGTTGTAATAGTTATTGTACCTTCTTTTGTGAATTTTATAGCATTGCTTAGCAGATTATAAATAACCTGCGTCATCCTGATTCTGTCTGCTTCTACAAAAATATCTTTGGGCGTATACAATAATTTTATTATATAATCATTGTTATTATCATTCTTTTTATTCATAAATTCCTTATTTAATATCATATCATCTATAGTATTTTTTATTACGTCATTTAAATTGAATATTTCCTTCTTTAGTTTTAATGACCTGCTTTCTATTTTTGTAACATCTAGTATGTCATCTGTAAGCCTTAGCAGTCTTTTTGCATTTCTTGTGATGGTATCTAATAATTGACGTTGCTCGGTATCTTTTATTTTAGCGTGAAGAATTTCAGACAAACCAAGTATTGGTTGGATAGGAGTTCTCAATTCATGACTTGCAACATTAATAAATTCCTTTTGCATCTTATCGTGAACTTTTAATTGTTCATTGGCTGCTTCAAGCTGTTCATAGGCCTTTGCTAATTCATTGTTTGATTCTACTAACTGTTCATACAATTCAGTCTGCATCCACAGAGTTTCAAATATTGACACATAAGATAACACTGTTGATTTACTATTAGAGTAAGTTGCCAGTCCCATTGCTTCATAAGAGATTTGTTTTGTATCATCTTTCAATTCTACTACTAGAGAAGATACTTTATCTACAACTAAAATTCTGATTTTAGTTTGTGAAAACCTTCCAATGAACCGGATATCAATTCTCTGCTGATTTTGTTGCTCCTGCCATCCTCCTATCAACTTTTGTACTATCTCTTTCAGTAGATCATCTATAGGTGTCAAAATTCTAACCTTGACACCATGTTCTGCTGCTTCTTTTAACAATTTTATCATACCTGTACGCTCTTGACGATGGAATGCATTAGCTGTAGAGAATACTAGCAATATTTCATCTCTAGCTGATCTTACAAGCTCAAAAGCAAGTTTTTGTATTTCAAAAGGATTACTGATAGTCTCTATAACTTCTGGTTTGATACCTTCTTCTATTTCTCTTATTTTTTGCTCAGCTGGTATGGCTTTGCTCCATAGGGTATTAAAGATAAACTGTTGCTGTTCTACAACTTCCATTACATTGCTATAAGTAGCTTGTAATGTTTCTTCTCCTTGCAAAGTTATAGACCCTAAATATTCTATCTCATTCAGTCCAAAGTTAGCTTCGATTTTATCCATATGACGAATCTCATCTGCAATTTTCATTAGGTCTTTACAATATTGGAGATTTTCGTATGTAATTTCAACGACGAATCTTAACCTTATACCTCTATTTTTTGCAGCAATTACTACTTTCTTTACTGATTCAAATAACGAGATTTTTAACGGAAAATTAGAATTACCACACACGTCTATTCTGTGCTTTGCATTAGAGAAAATATCCAATATTGCATTTATTACTTCAGCACGGTGCAATATCTTAGTCTTGTTGCTGGATGGTATTGTCACATTACAATAAAAAATGGGGACAGCATATATATAAGATTATAATTTGCTAAAAATGTATGTTTTTGATCAATAATATTAGACACTTCTATATTTTTCTATATTTTTTTATTATTTTTTATATTTCCATCGCTTTCTTTCCTTTTCTTTTATCACAGGTATTTTTAGATCTGCCTTACTTGATATCGGATTGCCAGGATATTCTGTGATATTATGGCGACAATATTAGTTCTATGTTAGTTTGAAAGTTGTTGCAATGCTAAGATTCAGAAAATAAATGGTATTGAAGAACGTAATTGATCATGCTATCATTTCCACTTCCACTCTTCTTCTTGATGCAATTGCTTTGGAGGCTCTTATGGTATATTATGACGGCAAAAACAGTCTATTGAATTAGTATACGTCTAAACCATCATCTTCATTATAATAATAATAAATGATTTAAAAAATAGTATTAGAGTTTTATTTGTTTATCGAGATCTAATTTCGTCCTGATATTTAGTATTTAATTACAATTATTATTTAATATCAATTATTAGCATTTGTCATTTTATTAATTTTTTATAAGAATTAATTAATGTAGCATCGACTATACCTTGTACTACTAATGGTTTTCCTGTAGATAGTTTTATATCCATTGCAATAGCACTATACGGAATATCAAATAGTTCAATTTTTTCTTGCTCACCTGTCTCATAATATTTTCTACAAATTCCGCCATCACAAGAGAATCCATAGATCCTATTAATTCTTCTACTTCCTGATCCAGCTGCTCTTCCTCCTGCAGATCCGGATGATTCTTCGACCATCAGAATGAAAACCTCATTTCTGGCATCATGTCCAAGATCAATATCGTATTGAGCTACTACCAGTTTCCTTTGGGGTAACTGCAATATATCATCAATACACTCTTCCTTTAACATAAATTATCTATGCTTATAATTTTCGTTTGTATAGATATTATAGATTATGATACTACTTTAATAATTATCGTCATCTCTAAAGTGTAGTTATCATATCAATATCTTCAACAAGTTTTGCCAACTGAATTATCAATTACTAGTGAAAATTCTATAAATTATAAGTGATGGGATGTACGTATTGTATTATGTAATGCCCTTACCTTGATGATATGACTTGCTATTATAGAGCATATTACGTAGGCTCTTGAGAAATTATGCAATATTAATTACACATTAATTACCTAACAACGATCATTTTTATGCAAATATCGATTTATTTGCTCTATCTACCAATGAACTAGATATTAATTGTATTACGCATTTACAAAAACATACAATTTTTAATATGCTATAATGCTCAAGGCTTATAGTATGGTAAAGACATATTCAAGTCAAACTCTAAAAATTGGTCAGAATGCACCAGATTTTAAACTGAGAGGCGTAGATGACAAGACATATTCTCTTCATGACTTTACAAGCAAATCATTGCTCGTGGTATTCATATGCAACCATTGTCCGTATGTCAAGGCAAGAATTGGAGACATTACAGATTTGCAATCAAAATTCAAAAGCTCTGAATTACAAGTGGTAGGTATTAACAGCAATGATCCTAACTATATAGATGAAGGTTTTGAAAATATGATAAAATTCGCAAAGGAACGGAGCTTAAACTTTCCGTATTTGATTGATGATACTCAAGATATTGCCAGGTCATATGGAGCCGTTTGTACACCTGATCCATTTCTATTTGATGAACAACATAAATTGGTTTTCCATGGCAGAATTAATGATGCAGTTGAGCCTGAAATGACACCAAAAATTCAGGTCATGGAAAATAATATAAGGAAAATTCTGAAAGGAGAAAAAATCGAAAAGGATTTCGATCCATCTATTGGATGTTCAATCAAATGGAAAAGTTAATAGTATTAATATTCGTAATTTAATATTCTTCATATTATCATTAGTTATCTTTACAGCAATGTTGGCAGATAATGAATCTAAGGATCTACATTTTCTTCTCTTTTCTAAAATTTAAGTTAATATCAAAAAGCTTTTTTATATACTATCTTAACTGATGAAATATCTAAAACACTGCCAGCCAGCAAGCCAGCGTCTGACTTTGCAGAGATTCTTAAATATAATAATAAGCTATTATCATCATTCAAAAAATTAAATGCAGTACCAATTGTCATTTGTTAATGTCAGCCTTATCACCTTATATACACTAATATTAATATACTAAAAATGCCAGTTGGCTAAGAATCATCAACAGAGCTGTAAAACAGTAGCAACGGTGCGCCATCAAACAGTGAAAACATCATAATCCTTAGTATAGGAACTTCATTAACTGTTAATAGATCATCATAGATTATGTACTCCAAAAACATTCTTGATGTGTTTCTTTCTGCCTGTTATAATTGCGACATACCACTAGCCAATCTTTTAGCTTATTCAATTTTATAAATAATTAAAATCTTCTTACCGGCCAAGACATTATGGATAAAAAAAATTAGATCATTATATATTGATAAACTGTTGGTATACATACTCATATTCATATATGTATTATTATAAACACTTAGCCGTACTGGTAATTAATTCCTTTTTCGCCTCGCGGGTGTCTCCATTCCGTTTCTTTTGCACAACTTCCACATTCGATACATCCTTCATGTTGAAGCATTACTTCGTTGTTTTCTGTCATATAGCATTTTGTTGGACAAAGTATAACCATCTTTTTCATAAATTCGCTTTTTGGATTCAATACTTTGATATGGGAAAGAGAATCATCATCATACTTCAGTTTTGCTATACGCTGAGCAATTGTTGGAATCGAAGGATGGTATGAAGATAAAACTCTGCTACCTAATTTTTCTGCAAGTTCAATTGGCACTTGGACATAAGTCTCTTTTGATTCTACTAAAGGTAAGAGACGATCATATCCTAGTATATTAGCAAAGCCTACCGCAAGTCCTCGCAATGTACCACTAGACATTAACTTGAAGATCATTCCATATCTAGAGCCTACGATATCTTTTGGAACGTCTTTTGCAGCATCTAGAAATATCTTGAGATAATCTTTGTCGATTTCTTTCATGTCTCGTGTATATGGACTATCCTCAACGAGCTGACTATAAAATTCGCCCATATAACTATGAGAAAAGTTGTTTCTATCAATAGATCTTGCAACTGCATTGGCAGCCCTTACTGCATCATCTATTCCTACATTAAGACCTTCTATTCTAGGACCTATGAAAATACCCCGACCAGCAGCATCACCTATAAATAAGATATTCTTATGATAAGGTTTCTTCATCCTACAGCGTTTTCCATCAGGAACTAATTTTGCACTATATTCTAGCTCAACATAATCAGTTACAAATCTTGTCCCGTATTTATTACTTAATTCTTTTTGAATAGAATCAATTCTTGCCTTAATTTCTTCGCCTGACTTGTATTTGCCATTTTCAATAAGTTTTTCTCTACCAGATTGAGAATAATATGTGTGACGCAGATCTTCCCATGTCTTCATTAATTTGCTTACAGCAAAGCGTGTTCTTAGTTGCTCTTCTTTTGGAAGATCCTTGTTAATCTCCTCTTTTATAGGAACCTCGTCTTTAATAAAGTCTCTAACCAGTGGATTATTTAGTAATGTGTTAATAAGAACATAAGGTTCAGTAGGATTTTCCAATAAAGAATCATAATGGTATACAGCCCCGATAGATAGTGTATCCCTGTTGGTATAAACAAATCCGCCTCCTATATTATTCATTGTAACATCGCCGGCAAAAAGATGTGCAACTCCTTCATTTGATCCTACTTGGAATCTTTGCTCAATAATTTCCTCAGGTAGTTTTACTACAACCTTTACACCTTGATACAACTCATCAGGACCGAATTTGTGTCTAGCACCAGTTAATTCTGCAATTTCTGAATTAACACCATCTGCTGCAATAATTGCCTTGACCTCAAATTCCTCAAGCTCGTTAGTTTTAACTATGACTCTGTCATTTTGTTGTTGTTGTTGTTGCCAAGAAAGTGACTGGACATGAACTCCAGAGATAATGCCGCCACCTTGTTGTTCGGCACTTTCTTCTGCTTCACTTGCAAACCAAGAATTTAATTTATTTAAAAGTACAGAGTAACCAAAATTTGCCTGATATTCATGAGCACGTGTCAAATCAATAGAAAATATCTTGTCTTTTGAAGTAGAATGAAGAATATACTTTGTAATTAGCCTTTCAAGCGGAGCTTTGGAAAGAAAATCTTTACCATAAACGTCTTCTACATTGTAGACCTTTCCATTTTTTAGTTTCTTTGAGTAAAGAATTCCACCGGAGATATTCTTCGAGCCTACTGTCTTTCCTGCCTCTATCAGCACAGCTTGCTTTCCGAGGTTTGATAACTGCTTAAGAGCAGCTAATCCAGCTGAACCTCCACCTACTATAGCTACATCAAAATGCTCCAATTTTTACTTTCGAACCTCCATTAGTACTTTTTGTTTTCTCAATTCCTCTATCATCTTTGGAATCACATCTTCTATCCTGCCTTTAATGAAAACATCACACTCATCTTTTATTGGTGAACTTTCATCAGGATTGATAGCAATGACAAATTCAGATTCTTTCATTCCCATAATATGTTGCATAGCCCCGCTGATACCTGCAGCAATATAAAGCAGTGGCATGACTTTCCGACCACTGGTCCCTATTACCCTGTCAGGAATAATATAGCGGGAGTTGATCGATTCACTTACTGCATATGGTTTTTTTGAAATGGGCAATGATATCCCAATCTCTGCATCTAACTCTTTTGCCAGTTCTCCAATTAATTTGATATTTTCTTCCGGAGAATCTTTAATTCCTCGTCCAAAACTAATGATTGCTTTGCGATTATCAAAATCAACAGCACTTTTTATAATCTTGCGATTGAGTATTTTTATTTTGAGATCTTTTTCATCTAAGTTTGGAATATAATCTATAACTATTCCGCTCCTTGAAGTATCTTTCTTAAGTGGTTGAAATACACCAGGAATAATGCTGCATGCTTGGGGATGGTAATCTCTTTGTGTCAATGGATTCCTATTATCAAGACACAAAATAGTAGTCCATAGAAAACCTGAAAAATCAGGCCTATACATTTCAAGTGTCTTGTTGTATTTTATAGGCTGACCTTTAGTCTTGTGTTCATGTCTAATCTCTAGATCTTCTATTACAAGTTTGTTAATATCTGACGCAAGACCAGATTCTAATTCTGTCAATACCGTCGATGACAGATGTCTGCCTATATTATCAGCAGCGAAAAACATGTATCTAGGCTTTCTGAACTTTTCAGCCTCATAGTCTAAAGAGATCTTTGATACACATTTTTTATCTTTTGCAATATCGCTAATTACTTTTGTATATACCAGATTTCTTGGATATTGTAATTCTGGACTTTCTGCATATATTACTGCATCAGCACCATAAAATATTAATTCTTCACATAATTTTCTGACATTATTTCCCAAGACTATGGCGACGACTTTTTCCTGGGATGAATACTTTTTGTTAAAATCATCCATCAGTCTTCTGGCTTCACCAAGCATCTCTAAACTAACCGGAATTGGCTTGCCTTCTTCCTGTTCAATTACTACATATAGATGTTGATAGTTACCTTCACTAATAGATGTTATAGCGGTACTCATCTAATCATCATACCTCCAAGAACGTCACGTATCCTTGTGACAACCTTGCGTATCTGTTCGGAGTCTGATCCATCTACAATTTCAGCTTTTCTACTTGCTTTTGCCTTGGGAATCTTTTCTACTTTGTAGACAATTGTAGGCGATCCAGGAAGACCAACGAATTTCAAATCAACTCCTAGTTGCTGAGCATTGAAAATTTTGAGATATCTCTTGTAATCCTGAGCTCGATTTGTTGCCTCTTTCTTGTACTTTACAAATGCCAATCTTTGTGAAATGGTTCTAAAGAAAGGCTTGTAGGATGGATCAATTGTAATAAAGACAGGTAATTGAGCTTCTACCTCTTCAATAATGTCGTAAAAACCTTGCAAGGTTATCAAACGCTTTGCTATAACAACTCTTCTTTCAATATCAACTTGATAATCGATTACGTTGCCTAGAAAGGTATATCCAAGCTTCCACGCAGTCTGTGGACCCGTCTGTCCAGTTTCGCCGTCGGATGCTCGATGCCCTGAGAATACTATGTCCATTTTGTTGCCATTTTCCATTTTGCTTATACCAGTTTTTAGAACTTCAGCAGTCGCGAGAGTATCTGCACCTGCAAATATTCTATCGCTATAAAGATGTAATTCATCTGCATCACATATTGCTTGCGCTTGTTGTAAAGCAAAATCAGCAATAGGAGGACCCATTGTTCCAACAGAAACATAAGCATCATACCTTACCTTAGCATAAAATGCTGCACTTGATGCAATAGCGCTATGAGGGCCAAGTATGCTCTTTGTTTCTGCTCTATTTAAAGTTCCGTCAGCATTGTAACTAACATTTCCCTCAGAAAAATCAGGCTCCAGTTTTACAATGACGGCGACATTTAGTGAATTGCCCATTATACCTGCTTTGTCCATCTATTACCTTTAAATGGGTTGTGGAAGAAACCTATTTATTGTTAGGGTATGACACTAATGATAATCTTATAGACAATATTTTTTAAATTTAGTTAATAGATATTAGTTTTCATATTTGGTGTATTATAAAACTATTGGATACAAAAAGCCTGAGTTTGAGAATCAAGATGACCGGAAACAAGCAATCACAACTTTTGCGATTGGGGCATAGCAAGAGTTTGTTCATAATAAGCAGATCGTAATTGCTCATAAGCCCATCTTATCTTTTGATAGAATTCAGGCATCTTTGGAGAAAGCATGGTATAAGCAAGATAAAAGTCTTCAGCCTCTCTCATATACCGCTTCATCTTGTCATATACTACTTTATTATTCAATCCTGCTCGGCTGATAAGAAATATCATATTGTTAAGCCTATCTGCAAGTTTGATGGTCTTTACGTCATATTCTGCAGCTGTGAGAATATCGCAATACTCATGAAATCTTGATAATTGACGCTCCTCATCATTTCTACCGCGATAATTTTCAAGAGGTTGAATTTTCAATTCAGTTGCAATTTCGTACACTCTGTTTCCGAATCGGTATCTAAGGTCAGCCTCAAAACCATAAGCCTTTGTTTTATACCAATCTAAAATTCTGTCATTATCTTCTAATATATCATGCAAAATTGCAGAAGCAATTTCAACACTAGTAATATTACGGTTAGCAGACCTGTAATGTTTTACTACATCAATTGTGACTGGCCATGTATGTGTTTCTAAAAAAATTGAAACATCATCTTCTCTTTTTACTCCTTGATGAATCTCCTCTGCGACCCTGATTGCACCTTCAATAAAATTATCAACACGTATCTTGGCTTCATTTTCTAAAAAAGATAAAAATTCCTCCTTGCTTGCTTCATAAATAGGCTTACCTCCCATAATACATAAGAGTGGTAGTTAAACAAAAGGCTTGCTAATATAGCTATTAAAATCTTGTAATACTTAGTAATAACGTAAGGCTTTATATATAATATTTGCCTTTTGATCTGTCGGCAGTTTTTTCATTTTCTTAAGCATTTTATATGTTTGGAGAATATAATAGTAGTCAGCTTTAGATTTGAGTCATAGCTTAAATATTACCGTTAGACTGAGAATAACGGGCATTGGTTAAATTTATAAACAGATATAAAAAATATTGAAGAATTGGAATTTCTTTCTCATTCTAATAGTTACATCCTATATTCAATGTCTTGGATCTACGATGAGGAATAATGGGGGAGAAAAAGTATGTACAAAAAATCTATGCTATTAAGTCAGACAATTCCGGACTTAGTGTAACACAGATTTATTGAATAGCACCAAGTTCTTATAAACCCAAAGTGGAGAATCTATTGTATAGTTAAGATTGATCTTGCTATAACAATATATTCTCGTTTTGATGATTAATTCTTCCAATGCTAACCTCTAGATCTAAAGGACGCTTTGTTCTATCAGAAAATGCATTTTCACCTAAAGGCGACCAGCCTGAAGCTATTGAAAAATTAGTGAAAGGAATATTGGAAAAAAAGCATGAAGGAGGAGTAGGAGGACGCCAGACTTTGGTCGGAGTTACGGGCAGTGGAAAAACATTTACAATAGCAAATGTTATCGCAAAAACAAACAAAAACACTCTTGTAATTTCCCATAATAAAACGCTGGCTGCACAATTGTATGCAGAATTCAAAGAATTTTTTCCAAATAATAATGTAGGATACTTTGTCAGTTTTTATGACTATTATCAACCTGAAAGTTACATTCCGCAGACAGATACCTATATTGAAAAGGATACAGAGGTTAATGAAAAAATTGAAAAAATGAGATTAGAAGCAACCGCAATGTTAATGTCAGGTGATCCAACAATAATCGTATCTACAGTATCATGTATCTACTCACTTGGCTCGCCTACGGAATGGGAAGAAAGTGCTACTACTATAAGTAAAGGTATGACAGTTAACAGAAAAGTGTTAATTCACAATCTGATCGAAGCGCGTTACGAACGCAATGACGTTTCTTTGGTACCAGGAAACTTCAGGGCAAAGGGCGACACCATAGATATTATTCCAGGTTACTCTGATGATGTGATACGTATTTCTCTTTTCGGGGATGAAATCGAAAAGATCACCATTCATGATCATACTACTATGGAGAAGATCAGAGATGCTAATTCTGTAAAAATCTTTCCAGCTAAACATTATGTTGTCAACGATAGTTCGAGATTAGACGCAATAGAATCAATAAAGCGCGAATTGGCTAGCTGGCTTCCTAATTTACCAGGTGAGCTTGAAAAACAGAGACTTGCTTCACGTACAAAATACGATTTAGAGATGATAGAGGAATTGGGCTATTGTTCTGGAATCGAAAATTATTCTCGTCATTTAGATGGTAGGGCTCCAGGACAACCTCCCTACTGTTTACTAGACTTTTTTGGCCAAGATTTTCTACTAGTTATCGACGAATCACATGTTACATTACCCCAACTTCACGGCATGTACAAGGGAGATTATACACGAAAGAGTATGCTAGTTGATTATGGATTTAGACTACCAAGCGCTTTCGATAATCGTCCTCTAAAGTTTGAGGAATTTGAAAAATATCTAAGTAACAATGTAATTTTTGTATCTGCAACACCGGCTAGCTATGAATTAAAGTCAAGCTGGCAAATTGTAGAACAATTAGTCAGACCTACTGGATTGGTCGATCCGAAAATAGAGATCAGATCTACAAAAGATCAGATAAAAGATTTGATTAAAGAAATTACTGACAGAGCTAATAAGGACCAGAGAATCCTTGTCACGACTCTGACAAAGAGGATGGCAGAGGACCTTGCAGAATTTCTAGCAAAGAACGATATAAGAGTACGTTATTTGCACTCTGAAATTGAAGGATTAGAAAGAACAGAGTTGATACGCCAATTACGATTGGGCGAATTTGATGTTTTAGTAGGCATCAATTTACTTAGAGAAGGATTAGACATCCCAGAAGTGTCTCTTGTTGCCATATTGGACGCTGACAAAGAAGGATTCCTACGCAACAATACAAGTTTAATACAGACTTTTGGTCGTGCTGCAAGAAATGTCGATGGTATGGTTATCATGTATGCAGATAATATTACTGATTCAATAAAAAGTGCAATAGTAGAAACTGAGAGAAGGCGCAAGAAACAGATCGAGTATAACCAAAAGAACAAGATAACACCCAAATCAGTTATCAAAGCCATCCCAGATAAAGCAACAACAAAATCAGACTTGGATTTCAAAACACTTACAAAATCTATGACCCGATCAGACTTGTTCAAACTTGCAATAGAGACAGAAGAAACCATGAAAAAATTTGCTGAAGAATTGGATTTTGAAAAAGCTATTGAATTTAGAGAAAAACTGATAAAGATAAAAAATGTCTTAGGAGAACCAACCCATTTAGAGGTGTCATGAATTATGCATGATAAAATAGTTATAAAAGGTGCAAGACAGCATAACCTAAAAAATATCAATCTCGAAATTCCAAAAAATAAACTCATTGTAATCACCGGATTATCAGGCTCAGGTAAATCTACACTTGCATTTGATACCGTCTATGCAGAAGGACAAAGGCGCTATGTAGAGTCATTATCAGCATACGCAAGACAATTTTTGGAGTTAATGGACAAACCAGATGTTGATTCTATCGACGGTTTATCTCCAGCAATATCAATACAACAGAAGACTACCAGTAAGAATCCACGTTCTACCGTCGGAACTGTAACAGAGATCTATGATTATCTGAGACTGCTATATGCCAGAATAGGAACACCTACATGTCCTGAATGCAGTAGAACAATTACAAGTCAATCTTCTGATTCTATTACAGAATCAATATTGAAATCAGCTCAAAAAAAGAAGGATTGCTCAATTATGATTCTTGCTCCGATCATTTCGGCAAAGAAAGGTACGTATGAAAAATTATTTAATGAATTAAAACAAGATGGCTTTTCCAGGATTCGATTAGATGGTGTGATAACCAATCTCGAAGATGAAGAGCAAGAACAACAAGAACAAAAATCAAAATACCCTAGACTGGATAGACAAAAAAAACACACTATTGAAGTCATCGTTGACAGGTTAAAGGTCATGACTGAAGAAAGAAGCAGAATGTTTGAGTCCATCCAATCTGCCCTTAAGATAGGTAATGGTATTGTGATTGCCTCAATAGACGGTGAAGATACGTTATACTCCCAACGCAATGCATGCCCGTATTGCGGTATCAGTATAGGTGATTTAGAACCACGCTCATTTTCATTTAATTCTCCTTTCGGTGCCTGCAGAGAGTGTAACGGGCTTGGAGTGAAAATCGAATTTGATCCTGAACTTATTATTCCAGACAAGTCAAAAAACATATTGGATGGAGCTGTAAAACCATGGTCTGGTTACTTCGCTACATTCCGTTCTGAAATGCTCAGAGATGTCGGCAAACGTTTTGGATTTAATCTTTATACACCCATCTCAAAGATGACAGAAGAGCAGATCAAAGTTATATTATATGGAACAGATGAAAATATTCACTATAAACATGAAGGAAAATATTCTTCATCTAGCAGATGGGAATTTAGAGGATCCTTTGAAGGCGTAATTCCGAACTTGGAGCGCTTGTATAAGCAAACTGAATCCGAATCGAAGCGTGAAGACATCATGCAGTTCATGCGAGAGCGTACCTGCGACAGTTGTTTAGGTAGGAGATTGCGTAGAGAAGCACTTTCAGTCAAAATACAAGAAAAGTCGATAATGGATATATGCGATCTTTCAATTGATAACTGTTATCAATTCTTTAGAACAATAGAGCTTTCAGAAACTGAAAGATATATTGCAAGAACAATATTAAAAGAGATTATTTCAAGGCTTGAATTCTTGAATAATGTCGGATTAAACTATTTGTCCCTGAATAGAGTTACAGCTACACTTTCTGGTGGAGAATCACAGAGAATTAGATTAGCAACCCAAGTCGGTTCGAACTTAACTGGAGTCCTTTATGTCCTTGACGAACCTACAATAGGTCTGCATCAAAGAGATAATGCTAAATTAATTGATACTTTAAAAAAATTACGTGATCTTGACAATACGCTGCTTGTAGTAGAACACGATGAAGAAGTAATCCGTAATTCGGACTGGATCATTGATATTGGGCCTGGCGCTGGTGTCCATGGTGGAGAAATTACTGCCTATGGTCGATTAGAAAATATTCTAGATAATAAGAATTCCGTTACAGGAGCTTTCCTCAGAGGTGACAAACTTGTATCCTATCCTAAGCAAGACAGGAAGGTTCCAGAAGGATGGCTAACTATATACGGAGCGCAGGAAAATAATCTAAAATCAATTGATGTACAATTTCCTATCGGTTGCATGACAGTCGTAACAGGAGTTTCTGGCTCTGGCAAATCAACATTAGTAAATGATATCTTATTCAAAGCCCTTGCAGGGCATATCTACAACAGTAAAGAAAAGCCTGGTAAGCATAGAAATTTATCGGGTTTGGAATATGTAGATAAAGTCATAGGAATTGATCAATCACCAATTGGTCGCACCCCAAGATCAAATGCAGCTACCTATGTTAATGCTTTCACACCAATTAGAGAATTATTTGCAAAGACTTCGCAAGCAAAAGAAATGGGATACAAGTCTGGAAGATTTTCATTTAATGTTTCACAAGGCAGATGTGAAGCATGTGAAGGTGGTGGAGTCAGAAAAATTGAAATGCAATTTTTACCTGATGTTTATGTTACATGCGACGAATGCAAAGGAAAACGATATAATTCTGAAACACTCTCTATAAAGTACAGGGGAAAGACAATTTCAGACGTACTGAATATGACAGTTGATGAAGCATTAGAATTCTTTGAAAATATCTCAATTATTGAGAAGAAGCTTCGAACTCTGAAGGATGTAGGGCTTGGATACATACATCTTGGCCAACCTGCTACTACATTGTCTGGCGGTGAAGCACAGAGAATTAAACTTGCCGCAGAACTCTCAAAAAGAGATACTGGTAAAACAGTATACATTCTCGATGAGCCAACAACAGGACTTCATTTCGCAGATGTTAGCAAATTATTGCATGTCTTAAAGAGATTAGAAGATCTTGGTAATACTATTATAGTTATTGAACATAATCTGGATGTCATTATAAGCGCCGATTGGATTATAGACCTTGGCCCAGAAGGCGGAGAAGGCGGTGGCAAGATAGTTGTTACAGGAACACCCCATGAAGTTGCAGAAAATAAAGATAGCCATACTGGAAAATATCTAAAACCAAAGTTGGCACTTGATCAAATCATTCCGAGGAGTGCAAGATAATGGCATCATCTATAGTAGATATCTCATCCATTATAAAAAAACAAATCCCTCAGGATCCTGGCGTGTATTTAATGAAAGATAAAGAAGGAAAAATAATTTATATTGGAAAAGCAAAAAATATTCGTAGGCGTCTTAAATCTTATTTTTCTTTTTCAAAAAATAATAATAATAATAGTAATAGTAATAACGGCTGGAAAACCTCTCGCCTTATAAATAAGATTGCAAATATTGAATTTGTATTAACTGATAATGAGATCGAAGCATTCTTACTAGAATCAAATTTGATTAAAAGATTTAGACCACTATTTAATATTGAACTAAAAGATCAGCAGCGCTATACATACCTGAAAATCACTGATGAAATTTATCCCCGTCTGCTTGTGGCAAGACGTAATAGAAACGGAGAATTTTATGGTCCAAAGGGCAAAATATATGGTCCTTTTGTTAGAGGTAGTTCAAAATTTCTTACGGTAGGCCTTTTAAGAAAATTGTTCAAGATTAGAATCTGCGATAAACTGCCGAAGAAACCATGTTTAGAATATTTCATTAAGAATTGTGATGCACCTTGCATCAATAATATAGCTAGAACAGAATATATGGAAAATGTTCTTACATTACAAAAAATATTAGAAGGAAAAAGCAGTATTGATAATTTTATAAATGAAATGGAACGTAACATGAAGCAAGCATCAGAGCTTAAACAGTATGAAAAGGCAATTGAAATTCGTGACACTCTACATAGATTGAACAATTTACGTGTAAAACAGAAAATGGAAAAAGCGGTAAATGGCAATGCTGAGGAAGAATACATTGGAATAGTGAAGGAGGAGGAAAAAGGCATTGCAAATGTAATGACTTTATCGAGAACTCGTGGTGTTATAAGTGATCGTAAAAGATTTGAATTTGAATTAGTTGGTGACAATTCCCTTTCTACCTTTTTATCACAGTATTATTCAACTGCCACAATAATTCCAAGGTATATTTATGTTAATGAAGAGCCTGAATCAAAGGATTCTTTAGAAGAATTGTTGGAAAAACTCTCTGAGCATAAGGTGAGTATTATTCAGATTTCTCCTCACTTTCCACTGAAAGAAAAAAGGCAGTTGATGGAACTAGTTTTACGCAATATTAATCTCTATGCCGGAAATGATCATGATCCCTCTATAGTAGAATTGAAAAAGATCCTTCAATTACCTATTATGCCATCTGTAATCGATTGTTTTGATATATCGAATTTCGGAACTACATTTGCTGTCGGATCCTGTACAAGATTCATTAACGGTCATCCATATAAAGCGGGTTACAGAAAATTCAGAATTAAGACAAAGCTATTCAGCCAAAACGACTTTGCAATGATTGAAGAAATTGTAACACGTAGATACCTGCATTATGAAAAGATTAATGAGAAAGATCAAACGCCCGATTTGATAGTAATTGATGGAGGAAAAGGACAGTTACATTCTGCGATTAACGGTCTTCATAAATTAGGAATTGATATTCCATGCATATCCCTTGCAAAAGAAAATGAAGAAATCTATACACCATATTCATCTGAGCCTATAATTCTTTCAAGGAATAGCTCTGCACTTAAGTTGCTTCAACACATTAGGAACGAAGCTCACAGATTTGGCTTAGCGTACAATGTTAACCTGAGAAAATTTAGTTCTGGTAATTAGTTATAATGAAATGTAACTTACTATTGGATGCTCATCAATCAGATATATAGACATCTATTTCATTCTATCGCACTATTAAATTATAAAAGGAATAATTTTAGCCTCTTTTTCCACCTGCTCCTTTCCACCTCTTTTTCAGATATCATAGAATGTGGAAGATCTGCTAAAAGTTCGTCAGTAGTTATTGATATAGAGAATTTGTAAATATATAGGAATAGAACAGAGCGCGATTTACTTAGACAGCTACATCAGAGTTTGATGATAGAGGAGCGATGCTCTATAAATTCATCCCATAATTCTTCTCCTATTGTCACTATTGATGCTATTTCAGCCGTTGAAGCAGCTGCTGATATAATGATTCAAACTAAAGTGAAGCATTTACTTGTTTTCAGCAAGGAGCGATATTAATGATAAAATGAATGTAAATTAAAGTGAAATATTTCTATAATGAGAAATAATCACCATCAGTAGTATTCATTTTCTAAAATAAATATTAATGGATTTTTTAGTTCCTTTTATGTTACCTTTATCTTAATAAATTATGTTCTCAGTTGCTATTAGTAACATTACTGATAACAGGTTTGGAATGAAAAATATTTGTAATAGTACATTTCTTAGTCTCAACTGACATCACACCACCAGAGCAATCGTCTGACAAACTTGAGTTATAACCTGATGGCCCTGTTTCAGTAATGCTATACATTCCCATATATAATTTTACTGTGGTACCAGATGAACTACCGGGGAAAGAACTCGGTGAGGGATCGTTACCGTGGATAGTAATTGTAAAATCAGATGGCTTCTTGTCACCACCACCCTCATTAATGACTTTTTTGGTTACTATTACCATTCCTTGTACTTGATTGTTTGAAGGTAAAGATGATGTTTTATTTTCAGTAGATATTCTAATAATATCATTTGGTTTTTCTCCTGCTTCTCTTTCTACATGTGATATAGACAATAAATCATCCTCAGATTTTGCATATATAGATGAACTACCAAAAAAAGCAGTTGCCATCAAAGAAATAGCCAAAATTAAGGTTAATGCCGAAATGGTAGCAGCAAGTTTCACAAATGACATCACTTTTATAGCCCATACAAGCTATTTTTGTCTTACAGATAAGAAAATACGTAAATTAGGTATTAATTACTCAAATTAATGAAATGTGCTTTTTATTCAATTATGAATATTCTTAAACATGTTGAATTGAACAATCGATTTTTAATAACATTACTGCTAAGAGATAATTCTTTAGTTTATAGTAGCCTTTTCTTAGATTATGTTCCTACAACAATTTCTTGATTAGATTTTTAGGATTATATATACAAGACTCTGGTATAGTCAAATTTAAAAAAACTTAAATCTTTCTTGGTCAAGGTAGCTATGTGAACCAAAAATCAGGCCACATTTCTATCCCTCTATTATTTATAGGAGGGCTCGCTGCTGGGGCTATAGCTATAGCAATATCCTTACTTCTAAGGTTATTTTTTGGTGGCCCATTTATCCCTGAAGTTGCATCTCAGACTTTATTCTCACTTACCCCTGGAGAAGTAGAATCACAAGCTGTGGAAACATTTGGCTCACTTGCTAAATATTCTGCTTTTATTGGTGCTATTATTGTTAATCTTATACTGTATGGTGTGATTGGTATATTTCTAGGCAGATTGCGTAACAAGTTCCCTTGGAATGGATACGTAGGATATGCCGTACAGTCTTTACTATTTAGCTATATTATTTTGATTGCCGTCACTGTCTTGCTCTTGATTTTAACCGAGGGCCAGACAAACATGATTTCAATTCCATTTTTAGTCATTTACCTTTTACCACCCCATGTCGCCTTTGGATTCATCTTATCCTCCTTCTATGAAAGAATAGTAATTGCACGCCCATCGTCAACTATAATTACCGATGAAAAAGCGTCTGATCGCAAGACAGAGATAGATAATAAGAAAAGACTATTACTTCGTGCTGGTATTGCATCAGCAGTTGCGTTACCCATTTTATATTTTGGATTAAATAATATTTTATCGCCTAGGCAAACAGTACAACAACAATCTCCTTCATTATTACTATCACGATTACAAAAATCAAAGTCCATACCCCCAGGCTTCGAGGATTCAAGACTCTCATCACTTCTTGAATCTGAAATAACACCAACTGATTTATTCTACAGAATAGATAAAAACGCCATAGTTCCTGTGGTTAATGCACAAGCTTGGAAGCTAACTTTAAAAGGGCTGGTAGACAAGCCTTTGGAAATCAATTACGACGAGTTAAAAGATATGCCTTCAATAGAGCAGTTTGCTACGCTCGAATGCGTAAGCAATAAAATAGGAGGCGATTTGATCAGTACGGCAATATGGAAGGGAGTACGCTTAAAAGACGTTCTTGGGAAGGCACAAGTCAAGCCAAGTGCAAAATATATCGTATTTAGATGTTCTGATGGCTACGATGTTGGAATACCTTTGGAAATAGGGCTTTTAGATGGCACCATATTGGCTTATGAGATGAACGGTGCCGCTCTGACTTCTGAACACGGATATCCTGTCAGGGCCATAGTCCCTGGTATATATGGAATGATGAATGCGAAATGGCTAACTGAGATAGAGCTAGTCGACAATGTTTATGAAGGCTATTGGCAGAGGAAGGGTTGGAGTAATAAAGCTAAATACAATACTCATTCATTCATAGTTATTCCCGATAGTGCGCTTGTCAGAAAAAGATTTAGAAATATAGAATCTTCAAATAAGACGCTAAATGGAAGAGTGCCAGTTGGGGGTATAGCCTTTGCAGGAGACAGGGGAATATCAAAAGTTGAGGTGAGCATAGACGGGGGCACTAGCTGGAAAGATGCCCGAATCAAAGACCCGCTATCACAATATACATGGGTTTTGTGGGCTGCCGAATTGGATTTGACTGATAAAGGTAATTACAAAGTCGTGGTCAGAGCCACTGACAAGACTGGAAAAGTCCAGACAGCTGAGTTACAAAATCCATTTCCAAATGGAGCGACAGGATACCATACTATTGATACATGATAAAGGCTTGAGTTAGTTCAATAAATAGACATCAATACTTTAGACAGTGATCTTCTAGTCTGTTCGTATTTTTATTGATGTCAAATTCTAAAATTAATCGACAATTTCACAAAGATATATAAAAAATATTGAATATAGGCTGGAGTAGAAAGAAGAGCAGATGACTCGCGATAAAAGCACTTTAACACAATCAAGCTTTTAGTATCAACTAGTATCTTAAATGTAAGATTAATTCCTACTAGCAATATTAATAATATGCCAGATATAGCTGCTACCTCTTTTGAAGCAACTATGCATTTGCATGATTAAAAGTGTCACATCATCAGAAACATAATTTTCAGAAGCAATGAAAGTAAGATATGTATATATACGCTATATATCAGTTAGAACAAGAATAGCTATGGAGTAGTAGCAGTAGCAGGCAGCTGCTGATCCCATCTTCAAATCCTACTCTACAGAGTATAAAGACTCACTGCAAAAATAAGGAAGTAGGTAAAAATATTAACTCATTAATGACCATGCCCTCGCAACATCTTAAAGATATGCAGCATTCCCGGAAAGAGTGAATCAAGAGATTCTGAAACTGCTTTAACACTTCCTGGAAGATTTATTATTATTGTATTTCCTCTAACGCCCGCTAGTCCTCTTGAGAGCATGGATAAAGGTGTCCTTCTCTGTCCATGAGCTCTAAGTGTTTCTGCAACTCCAATCAGCTCTTTTTCTATTACCTTCATAGTTGCCTCTGGAGTTACATCACGAGGACCAATGCCAGTACCTCCACTTGTTACTATAAGATCAACCTTAAGTTCATTGCAAAGTCTATTAAGATTGGACTCAATGAGATCTGCATCATCGGATATCACCTTGTACTCCACAATCTCAAGTCCATTCTTAATAAGTCTGTCAATTACAAACTTACCTGATCTATCGACTCGCTTTCCTCTGGAAACAGAATCGCTAATGACCAATACGGCAGATCTAGGTTTTTTATCAAATCTCTCATAGAAATCTTTGATACCCCCACTCTTATTTAGAAGTCTAACAGATTCTATTGTTAACGAATCATCCACAGGCTTTAACATATCATATATTGTCAATGCAGCTATGGATACAGCAGTTAAGGATTCCATCTCGACACCTGTCTTCCAGATACTTTTTATTTCTGCGATAATTTCAATGGATTCCTCTTTTAATGACACATCGACTTTAATATGATCTATTGGAATAGGATGACAGTAAGGTATTAATTCCCAAGTTCGCTTTGCTGCCATCGTAGCAGAAATCCTCGCAGCATCAACAATGTTACCTTTAGGTGATTTTCCTTCCTTGATAAGGGTCATCGTTGAAGAATCTAGTCTTATAATCGCTTGAGCAGTTGCTAACCGTAAAGTATCTGGCTTATCACTAACGTCAAACATGCCTTGTCCTTTCACTTTCTTCAGAGTCACGTTTAATTAAGACGCCATCAGTCCATAATGCACCTAACTCTGATACTTCCTTCTTCCATATTGGCACCCTAGATTTAATACTCTCAATGCCATACCTACATGCTTCAAAGGCTTCTTTACGATGCTCTGACGATACAGCAACCGCCACGCTTATATCACTAACATTTAGATTACCTGTTCTATGTATAGCCATGAATTTTTTAACATGCCATCTTTTAGATACTTCACTTTCAATTTCTAACAGGATTTCTTCTGCCATTTCCTTATATGCTTCATAGTAAATTTCAGAAACCCTGCCTTTGTCATTGTGATCTCTTATACTTCCTGTAAATACTGTCGTTGCACCCGCGGATCTATCCTGGACTTCCATCCATACTTTGAAGACATCAATCGGACCTTCTGTTATAGAAATCATTTTAACCTCCGCTAATAGGTGGCAAAAGTGCTACTTCATCTAAGTAATTTAAAGCAGTGGTATCATCTACTACTTTATGATTAACTGCAACAGCAAATGGAATCTTTGTTGAGAATAATGGTGGATACAACTCTAAAATTGCTTTTCTAAGATCACGAACTGTTGTCATTTGATCTGTCAATTTTAACCTTATTATGTCTTTACCAATAATTTCTCTAGATGATCCAAACAATTTCACATCTATAGTCAGATCTAATTCTTCCTTTGTCATGCCTTATCCACCTATTCTATGCATGACGTTTAATGCTGGCCTTAATGCGTTGGCCCTTATAATGCTTATTACACCTTCAGGTTTCTTCTTTGTGCATGCAAGGATATATTTTCTTATATCGTCGTCATTAGATTTTCCACTTCTTAACAAATTCTTCAAATCATAACCTGGATCCTCGAATAGGCAAGTGAGAAATCTACCATCAGAAGTTAGCCGGATCCTATCACAGTGTCCGCAGAATGGTTCTGTCATAGAGGGAATAAATCCTACAGTACCTTTACCATCTGAAAAGGAGTAGAGCATTGCCGGATCTGAACTATCATTGTATTGAGGAACAAGCTCCTTTACATTCTTGTTTATTCTTTCGATCATCTCTTTCTTACTAAAAACAAGATGCGGAGTCCATATGCACGTTCCATCTAATGGCATAAACTCGATGAACTTGACAGTGTATCCTGTATCTCTTGCAAATCTTGCAAAATCCACAACTTCATCATCGTTCCATCCTCTTATAATAACTGTATTTATTTTTACTTTGAGTCCAGCATTATCAGCTGCTTTTATAGAGTCCAAAACTTTGTTAACACCATCTACTCCAGTCATAGCTTTAAACCTATCAGATCTGAATGTATCCAGACTAATGTTTACACCTTCTAGTCGGGCCTGTTTTAGCTGTTTGACCTTCTCACTAAGCAAAAGCCCATTTGTTGTCATATTAATTGATTTGATTCCATTTATCCTTGATAATGCACTAATCAGAGTTTCTATTTTATCTCGGACAGTAGGCTCTCCTCCTGTCACCCTTATCTTTTCTATACCTAGATTGACAAAGATGGTAGTCAGTCGAACAATCTCTTCATAGCTTAAAACATCAGTCTGTTCAAACCATTTGGTATTATTATGTGGCATACAATATATGCATCTCATATTACATCTATCAGTAACAGAGATCCTTAATTTTCTGGCAGTTCTGCCAAAACTATCAATTAGTTCATTTTGCAAAGATAACTCTCTCACTACTACTATGCGTATCTATCTATCTATAGATATCATCAAAATATCCAACTATGTTCCTCAGTGGTATCACTTCTACTCTTTTGTCCTTCACCAATTTACTACTATCATTATCTACTATAATCATACCATTTGACATTGTTAATGTAGAAAGAAGACTGGCACCTGCTGCACTAACCGGCTTAGCCAAATAAGAACCATTGTGTCTTACCACTTGTACTCTAACAAATGTGCGAAAGTCTTTAAATGTATGTATGTTAGATGCCATCCTAGCAATTAATTTTGCTGTAATTGGTCCGTCGGTTGCCAGCATCTTTAAAATTAATGGCCGTCCAAAGGTGTAAAATGCAACAAACGAAGATACGGGAAAGCCTGGGCTAATAACTATTGGTTTGTTATAAACTACGCCAAGTGCTGTAGGAGAGCCAGGTTTCATTGCTATCCCATGTACAATGAGTCCTGGTTTTCCCAAACTATTTACAAGATCAGGTACATAGTCTTTTTCGCCTACTGATGCACCGCCAGATACAGCGACAAAGTCAAACTTGAGTGCTTCTTTTAATTTAGAAAATATTAGATCTCTATTATCCTTACATATTCCAAGATCAACTACCTCTCCTCCGGAGTCTCTTATCATTCCAGATATCATGTACCTATTGCTTTCAAATATAGAAGTATCATGAAGTTTGGATCCAGGTTCTACCAGTTCATCACCTGTTGCAAATATTGCAACCTTTGGTTTCTTAAATACTGGAACTTTATTAATGCCAACCGAGGCTATCAGACCCACATCTTGTGAAGTAAGCCATGTGCCTTTCTTGTAAAGGGATTGTCTATTCTTAATATCTTCTCCCTTCATTGCTATATTTTTACCTTGTCCTATTTCATTAAAGATCTTAAGTGTATTGTTCTCTTGCTCTGTATTCTCTACCATTACTACTGAATCTGCACCCTTAGGAATTCTAGCGCCAGTTGCTATTGCTACTGCCTTTCCAGATTCAACCATATATCGTGTATTCTGACCAGCAGTTATTCTACCTATAACATCAAGTAAGATGGGCTGCTTCATTGATGCTCCCTTGATATCATTGGATTTTATTGCATAACCATCCCTTTCTGCTTTGGTAAATGAAGGCACAGCTATGCGACTTGACAAATTCATTGACAGTACCCGATTTT
>DASQYF010000375.1:0-3880 GCA_035639375.1 Nitrososphaeraceae archaeon | reverse complement strand
GCTGCAAAACTAGTACCGCTCATATGGATATATTGTCCTCCTGGATAAGTACTCCTTATATTAACACCTGGAGCCATCAGTCCTCTGTTTCCTATTGTTGGACCAAAGCATCCCTCTGGATTAGAACTATCGCATCAAGTGTAAATTTATAGAATGATCTCTTCTCCTTGACCGAATGAATCTTCGAAAGCTTAGTTTATCCGTTCTATTCTTTATTTTAGGATTCTAATTTTTGAGTGCTAGCAGAACGGATACCACCGAACCCGCACTGACATTAGTTCTCTAAAGGGACTCATGAGAATAAAAAGTGAAACCAAGAATTGATAGATTATTATCAGGTTCAAGAGGAAGAGTTCCCGGATCCCTACACCATGTTTGTTTATGCTATTAGATCTAGTTACACAAAAGAATCTTACTTAGAAGATTGAGACGCTTCTTTGATGCAATAGAGTTAGGTAGGGGTATGAGTATGGAGGAAAGCTGCAATACTTTCTCTTATAGAGCAAGAACTGACTACAATTGGGCCTTTAATAATATACTTAGATTCTTACAATCACAAAAGAAAGAGTAGAAAGAAAGGAGATCAGAGGGGGTACTTTGCGCAACTATGTCAAGACAATTAAGATGTTCTGTGAAGTAACTGACAACCTATGTCACTGTAATCTGTGCTTCCTCATCTAGTCCTCCTGCCTTGTGTGTTAATAATCCTCTACTATCTACTCTGATATAATAACCTCCAGCATTAAGACCTTCTGCCTGGTCAGGTACCTCTATAATAATTACGCTTTCTTCCCATCGTTTAATTCTGGATGTTGGTACAATGACTTGGTTACCAAGTTCTTCCTTGTTTCCATCTTCAAATAGAACTCTGCCCTGTTCTTTAGGGCCAAAATTAGTACCACGAATTGTGACAGGCTGTCTTGCTGCTGCTTGTTTTGGTACAACCTGTGTCACTGCTATTGATTTAGATAATGTTGCTTTATTCCCTACATAAGCTACTTGGCTAAGACCCATGAGATACACAAATACTTGTGGTATATCAGGAACAACAAGTATATTTACGTCAGTTAACAAAGTTATTTGTGAAAAGAAATATCCAAGGTATATTATAATACTAATCCATGTCCATGCGAACATCTGAAATCTAGAGACTGTTGGCTTATCATTTTCCATAAGCATGGTCTTTAAAGGACGTCTGTTTTTAGCATTTAGCGGATCTACTGCAAGGCTTCCTGTAATAGGTTTTCTATCCCCATACTTCATGCTAGACAATGGATTACTTACGAAAGGAACAGCAATGCTTATTCCAGTCAAAATAAGAAGATTCTCAGGTATATCATCAGGAAGCTTTGGAGTTCCCATAAATAATCTAATAAGAAAAACACCTAGAACGGCAAACATGAGTATAAATGTCCATAATAAAAACTGAAACCTTGCAAGGCTAGGAAATCCACTTCCATCCCTGACTATATCCCAAAATTCCATCTTTGAGCCTTTTATGAAATAGTTGACGACGAAAAATATTGTGGAAACAATTACAAAGGAGAGTAGTAAAGACCAGAAGGTAATTGTAGTATCTGGCTGCTTAATAATAGTATCATCATCTGTTGTTCCATTTTGGTTTAAACTAACATTAGATACTATTTGTCTTGTATTGCTATCTGCATAACTATTTTTAATAAATTGATATTTGAATGGTTCATAGTGTTGAGCTGATGCTTGATTTTGTTGATAGTATGTGAAAGCAATATTTTTCTCAAGGGATGATGATAATATGATATTCATAATTATACTAATTAATACTATGATTGCTAAAACACATCCAAAATGTAATAAATGTCTGGTCATCATTTATTAATCGTTCCATGTAACTAAAAGATTTTTGAAAATATTAACTGAATTATATTTTACAAAGAATAAATAGTTACATTAACCTGAACTATTTTATCAAAAAATGGCACTTTTTAATTGGACGATAAATATCAAAAATAATAATCGCTTAAACAAGATTGCTTCTCTCTCTGAGGGTCTAAATACTTTCATCGTGTGACCATGTGACAATGCATAGTTCACATATCGATCGGCTATTCAGAGAGCTAATTTTTGAAGAAATTCATCACAATATTTAGTACATATATAATGGTATTATACAGATAAACTAAATTCAAATACTGTGCAGTGGTAACAGTTGAAAACAGATGATAACAGGGATAACGAAGCAATAGCAACGGTAACACAACTGGTATCTAACGATAATAAGTGGTAACAGCTTTAAGCTTCTGTAAGTGTAATTATATAACTAAAAGAAGATATGTCAATAATAACAAGACAAGAAAGAGAAAGAATTGTAATAGAGCTTTACAATCAAGGTAAGACTTTTCGTGAGATAGCTAAGGAGGATAGAATGTCATTTAGAGATATAGGAATTATTTTGAATAAAGAAGGTGAAGAGAAGACAGAAGCAAAAGGCCAACAAGATGATAACACTAATGCTGAGAAAAACCAACAGCAACAAGTATCTCTTTCCACACAAGCATACAAACTCTTTTCCGAAGGTAAAACTCCAATACAAGTAGCTATTGAATTAAACCTGAGAGAGCCAGAAGCAACAGAATTCTGTAGAGAATATTGGAAACTAAAACAGCTACACAATTTGAATATGAAGAGGTTAAAGATGACATTGTATCATTTGTAAAATTGTATAGATTAGCCAAGGCCAAAGGTATGAAAGTACAACAAGTAGTTCACCTTCTTAAACTTGCAAATAACAACCTGCCAGAAATTGAATGGAGATATAGAAGAATGCAACGAGAGATAACTGCACTGGAGTTTAAGAAACAGCAATCATGCATAGCTTTGTCATACTTTAAGTCTCAAATAGAAAAGCAAAGCCAAACCTTAAATTCTTATCGTATATATTGTGAAAGAGAAATAAGAGTGATGCAAAATCTACAGAATGAAAAGGAAAGACTCGAAGCACTTATAACAGATTTAAGAACAATAATGAAGAATATCTTAAGATTAAAGAAGCGGTTGAAGAGAATGTGAAAAGTGTTTTAACAAATGGTAAATTACTCTTGAAATTTGCTGCTGCATCAGTGATCGAGTCATTAAGAGGAAACCCTCGATCATGTAATTTTGTATTGAATGATATTTCAAATAATAATCATACTTCTCCTTATGGATCTAACTGTCTTCTGTTAATGTCGCCAGGAGAGCAACAACAACAACAAGCATTTAATGATGTCTATACTGCTTTGATATTAGAAGAATCTGAAAAGCTTTACAATAAGTTAACTACAGAATTGACAAATAGCATTATAGCAGCAGCAGCGGCAGATATTAGGGCATCGTAATTATCGTTATCTACATGGCAAGTGATATTTGACTACGGTGAACTCATCAAATAATAGTGATAATACAAACAAGAAGAAATCTCTTGGTTGGTTACGATTTATAGATGTTGGCTTATGTGCAATTGCCATCATCTTAACAATTGTAAGTCTGACATATCCTGGTATTACTACAAAAACAGTTATTCGATTAGATTCAATAGTTCTTCTAATAATTGGAATTGAGAGAATTGCTATTGGAATAACACTACCATTGAAAGGAAAGTCATATAGACTGTTCAATATTGGACTTGGTCCATTAATTATAGCCCTTGCTATTGTACTCATATCTATTCCGTTATATCATCCAGTATCTCCAATAGCTTTGGGTGCATTAGCGTTGCTGTTTAATGGTTTTAGTAGGATTATTCAAGGTATAAGAGGTAAAGAAATTCCAGGTTGGTCAAAGGGTATCCTTGTCGGAGTAGGAACTATGAACATTGCTGTCTCTGCTTTAGCCATAACAGTTCCTAACTTTGGGGATAGTC
>DASQYF010000374.1:0-2105 GCA_035639375.1 Nitrososphaeraceae archaeon | reverse complement strand
AAGCAAAACTGGTATCGCTGCCTTAATTCTGGAAGCTGCTAACGATGGAGCAGCAAAGACCAAGATTACGTATAAGGCATTTTTTTCTTACGTTTATCTAAAAGAATATTTAGATGTATTAATATAAAATCGCTTAATAGAACAAACGTGAAGGAGCATATTTTCAAGATAAGAAAAAAGGGTCCACGTTTCCTGCAACTATACAACCAAGTTGATGAATTAGTTTCAATAAAAGATTGAGGTTCGCGCCTTATGCATGTTTCATCTTCAAATGTAGGACCAATGTTTAGTTTCATGTACATGTCATCTGTTTGTATTAATCTAAGACTATGGATGATATACAATCCTATCCTGATCCTGTCTTTTGTGAAATGAAAACAGATTGTACAAACAGCTTAAAAGGCTACTGTCGCTAATATTATAGGTAAATTGCTTCTTACCTAGCGTTGCAATAAATAATATGAATTTACATCAGTTATTGTAACTCTTAAAGTAATATTCTCTGAAATAGACAATAAAAGATTCCTTCGCTAGTTCTTTAATTGCCTTTAATATTTTAAGGACAACAGCTTCTGTTAAAAAGTTTGAAAATCTGCTAACAAATAACAGATATGCCTATCTTCGCATTATTCAAATATGATATCCTTTACTGATAATGAACTAATTGTTGCTAATGCTATTGCATGTGAGATCATGAATCTGGATAATACAGTCTATCGCTAATTTTGTAATAGATACTATTCTGTCACTGCATATGCATAATAATATATGTATGTATTCTTTCGAAAAGAGGATTGATTGACATATCGTGCATTAATATTTTAAAGGCACTCCTACTGACAGTTGAAAATTAAAACTGTCCAAGCAATTAAAGTGGTTTATAAATTTAATATATAGAATTTAATGAAGATTTAAGAAGAAGGTTTCTTTCATGACAAACTTTCTGCTTCTTGTGAGCAATTTGTGTTAAATATTTTGTCTTTATAGTCTTGCTACAGAAAGGACTATTTGCCATTTAATAAAGCATATTCTAAAAAATAATGAATTCAGCATTGTACACTCGATTTAGCTGGAGCGTACGGATGATCAGAATTATCTTCGAGCTTCCATTGATTAGCCTCGTTAACAGCTTTAATTTCACAATCAGCAATTGTTCCTGTACCATCGTTAACTTGCTCGGTCATAAGGTTACCGGCAAAGTTCGCATGACCAAGACCCAATGCATGACCCATTTCATGCTTTGCTATTTGTTCGATTATCTTTGTATCAAACTTTGTTCCGAAAGCATTTTTTGATATAGTTACTTGCACATTATCGATAAAACCATATCTATCAAAATTATTTATTGTCCGTCCTGCTATTTCTTTGCCATCTTTCTTGAAAGTCACTTCAATATCAGCGCCGTTTTTACTCTTACTTGTTTCATCAAGTTGTAAGTTAGTTATTTTAGAATCCCAATCTTCGATAGAAGTACGAACTGCCTGTTGGATATCTGAATTACTTTTACTTATCATGTACGTCAATGATCCATCTGCAAGTTTTTCACCCCAGGAACAACATACCTGTATTGAGTTCTCTTCTTCAAAATCACCGTCGTCTGGGCCATCCTCATACTTGTCCTTTTTATCTGCATCTGCAACTCCGATCTGAAAGACGCGTGACGATTCCAGCATAATAAGGAGAAAGAATGTGCAAAACAAAGCAACTAATATTTTTCTAGATAATAGCAATCCAATGTCTAAAAGAGGTTAGTATGCATCCGTAATATAAACATCATTTCTTTTCTTACAGAACTTTTTTAGAGAACTCTGCTATAAATTCATTAGATAAGAGGTTGCTTACATTCAACAAATGCGCTATACAACTACCTAGTACATTCGATTTACTATTCAGTTCTACATTACATTATAACTATATAAAGCAACGAAAACCAAAAAGTACATCATGGTCAAAGGAACAGTGACTTTAAAGCACGAAACTTAAAGCATTAAGTATTTAACTATAAATCTTGAATAAATATCAGGAGTGTAACATACTCCATGTACAGAAATACTATATACGTTTTTTTACTGAAATTTAGTGATTAAAGTCAGTTTACTATGTAT
>DASQYF010000373.1:0-3552 GCA_035639375.1 Nitrososphaeraceae archaeon | reverse complement strand
CTTAGTAATGATCCATGGACTGATCTATCGTTGCCTTCTGTGGGATATTCCAAACTTCTACATTTCAGTTAATGATCCCGATTATGAGTTATATTTTCATGATCTTCTGTAATCCCTTTGAGCATTTCATCGGTATAAAAGTCATTAATTTTCTATATTAAATTAAATCCTATTTAGTATCTTATAAAGCCGTCATCTCAGTGATTATTATTGTACATGCGTGAATCTGCAAGTCGCTCTTCAGATATCGTATCCTTGTTACCCCAGACATTTTGACCTATCTAGGACGATTCTTGAATTACCTACACTTTTTATAAGATCTATTCCCTGGTTGTTTGACAGTATCATTCACATGAAGATGTAAATAATACATGTTGCAGATATAATAAATAGAAGGAGATATATTCTTCAGCTTGCAGGATATCTACTTAATAGCAATCTACATTACTATGGTAGGACCTTCTCTACTGCTAGCTAAGGAAACAAAAACAAGACTTTCAAATCTGAAAAGTGGATATACAGCGCTTATCTTTTTACCATTAACAGTTGGCTTATTGGTTACTTTTGTCTTTTTTGCAATGGATTTCTTGTCTAAAATTCCAGTATTAAATTCGTCTTGGCTTGGCTATAATATTGCCATTGGACCATTTGCTGATCAAGGAGCATTCGGTGTGTTACCATTTATACCATTACTTATTTATATGCTAATCCATGTCAATTACTTTGAGGAATTTTACTTTAGGAAAAATATAAAGCGAGTAATTATCTGGGCACTATTGCATATTGCTATGGGAGTAGCTGTGTATGTTATCATTGTATTGTTTCCTCTCGGCCTTTTTTATCGATACATCTTAGACAAGTATAGCATAAATCATGCATATGCACTTCATTTTGTCACAAATCTAGTTATTATTGGAATATCAGTTAGTTCATATTTTCTTTTATGAGATATAATATATAGGATTGACATCGGGATACTATATTCGTTTTACTTGGATAAGTTTTGACCGATGCCAAGGTTTGGTTCTAACTTTTTGGTTACACTCTGGACATCGAAGGATTTGTTTTGAAAGCTTCAGTCCGCAGGTAGAACAGTAATTAAAAAAGTTGTAATCAACTCTGCTTCGAACTGGTTTTAATAAATTTGATGAGTAATAGTCAATATGTCCTGGCATATTTGATTCCCTGTTGCTATACAAGGCTTGGATTATTGATACTAGCTCTGTTTTTCTTTTTGATCTTTTGTAGTGCTGCTTCAAAATGATTCATTGATATTTTCAAATTGGCTTTCTGCTGTTCTTTTTCCTTTATATATTCCCTTGTTTTTATACTATCGTTTTCGTTGTTTTTATTTTCTTCATTTACGCGAGACATCATATGTTCTTTAATTGCAGACATTGCTGCTGCATTTACCATTGCTGCGATATCTGCTCCTGTATAACCTTCTGTTAATTCCACTAACTTATCGAGGTTTACTACATCAAAGTCAATAGGTTTCTTTCTAGTATGAATCTTGAGTATTTCCTTTCTGGCTTCCTTGTCTGGTACTGGCACTTCGAGTATACGATCGAATCTTCCAGGCCTCAGCAATGCTTCGTCTATTATATCGGGCCGGTTTGTTGCACCGATTACAACAACACGCTTTAGATCTTCAAGGCCATCCAATTCAGTTAACATTTGACTAATTACTCTTTCGGTAACGTGAGAATCACCTAAAGAACCTCCTCTGCGTGGTGCTACTGCATCTAATTCGTCAAAAAATATTATGCATGGCGATGCCTGTCTTGCTTTTCTAAATGTTTCTCTGATCGCTTTTTCAGACTCTCCTACCCATTTTGATATCAATTCTGGCCCCTTTACACTGATAAAGTTAGCTTCTGAAGTAGCTGCAACGGCTTTTGCTATCATCGTTTTTCCTGTTCCAGGGGGACCATAAAGCAATAAGCCTTTAGGTGGCTTGACATCTGCCTGATCAAAGAGATCAGCATATTTCAGAGGCCATTCTATTGCTTCTGCTAATTCTTCTTTAACTTCATCTAATCCTCCAATCTGATCCCATGTAATATTTGGCCTCTGTATTTGTACTTCACGTAATGCGGAGGGCTGAACATCTTTAAGAGCATCTTCGAAATCCTTGTGAGTAATTTTGATTTTATTTAACACCTCAACTGGAATCTTGGTTTGTTCCATGTTAATCTCTGGCAGTATCCTTCGTAGAGATCGCATTGCTGCTTCTTTGCTTAACGCTTCCAGATCAGCACCTACAAATCCGTGAGTAATTTTGGCAAAAGATTCTAGATTTACATCCTCTGTTAAGGGCATTCCCCTAGTATGTATTTGTAGAATATCAAATCTACCGTCTTCATCGGGTATACCGATTTCAATTTCTCTATCAAACCTTCCAGGTCGTCTCAATGCTGGATCTATGGCGTCTGGTCTATTAGTAGCGCCAATTACTACGAGTTTCCCACGAGATCCTATACCATCCATCAAGGTTAGAAGTTGCGATACAACTCTTTTTTCTACATCTCCTGATACTTCTTCTCTCTTAGGAGCAATAGAATCTATTTCATCAATAAAAATTATACTCGGAGCGTTTTCCTTAGCTTCCTTAAATGTTTCTCTTAATCTTTCTTCGCTCTCGCCGTAGAATTTGCTCATAATTTCAGGTCCACCAATAGAGTAGAAGTTTGCATTTGTTTCATTAGCAACAGCTTTTGCTAGTAAGGTTTTGCCCGTTCCTGGAGGACCATAGAGTAAAACACCTTTTGGTGCTTCTATTCCTATTCTCTCGAATATTTCAGGATGTCTTAATGGAAGTTCAATCATCTCTCTAACCTTTTGTACTTCATTCTTTAGACCTCCAATATCCTCATAAGTTACTCTAGGAACACCTTTGGCAGCTGCTTTTGGTACTGCTCCTATGATGAACTCTGTGCTACTATCAATCAAAGATGCTACATCCCCGGGACTAGTACTAGTAATTACAAAGCCAATTTTTCTTCCCATTATATTGAGTGGAATAGTATCACCTTTTGCAACAACTCTACCTTCAAGCAGCTCAGGCAGGTGTTCCTCCAAGCCTACAATATTTAGTTCTTCGGTAGGTGAAAGAATTACTTGCTCTGCCTTTTTTACATTCTTGACTTTGTTAATAGTTACTTTGTCATCAATTCCTACAGAAATATTGCTACGAGTATATCCATCAATTCTTATTAGCCCCTTTGCATAATCTGTAGGTTGACTAGACCAGAGTAAAACATAACTTTTCTTTTTATGGCCTGTAATCTCAATCACATCACCTGTCGCTAAATTTAATTCCCCCATGACTTTTGGATCTATTAACGCTATTCCTCTACCAACGAATTTTGGATTGGTCTCGGCTACTTTTAGTAATAGATTATTATTATCTTTCATATTTTAATCTCACCTAGTTAAAAAATTATTGTGGAATTTTTACTCCACCTTTACTTCCTTACCTTTTACTTTTGGAGTCTCTTTCAGTTTGATTTTCAGCTCTAATATACCATTCGAATAGGTTGCTTTTGCAGA
>DASQYF010000372.1:0-2328 GCA_035639375.1 Nitrososphaeraceae archaeon | reverse complement strand
TAGTCTAGAACAGAGACAGGTAGTACATATACAACTGGTTTACTTCTTTAAGCTCCTATAACATTTAAATTCTCTAAACCATGTTTTTCAAATGTAGACATTCATCTGTTATCTTGTACATACATGGAACATTCTGCCACTTTAATTAAATTTGTCATTGTTATTACCATAGTCTTTTTGTTTCTTGAGTTTGTCATATAGGTCACAATAATTTCAATTTACTATATCTAGCACCAAGAATCGACATAGACTATCTATTTCATTTAATAAATTGAGATTGGATATTACCGTTATATCTCACACGTATATATATCAAGAAATCGTATTCCGGATTTGTAGTATTTTCTGTTCTGCATCCATTGCTATTTTTGATACTTTAGTAGGATGCTACCTATCTATACATGTATAGTATTTTCAACTTTAAACACCTTGATAGACAAGTTGTTCTCATTTTGGTAAAATGACAGAAAAGAGCCAATCTTTGGCTTTTTTAATCTCCTCTAAACTCAATTCGTGTCCACTATTTTGCCAGTTTATTGACGTCTCTGCTCCAGCTTTTTTTAGTAAATTTAAAAGATTCTTAGTATCTTGGCTTGGCACTATTGGATCATGCAATCCAGCAGATATGAGTATATGTTTAGAACCAAGATTCGGTAACACCTCCGGTATAAGCGGCACCATAGGACGGAAGAGAATAGCATAGGAGAGAAAATCTGGTCTAAGTAACAGCCCACTTGCGGCTATATTTGCACCATTAGAATAACCTATCGCTACGAGGCGTTGTAAATCAAACCCATAAACTTTAGAAGCCTCTTCAACAAAATCTGCGAGTTCATTAGTACGAAATTTAAGGTCTTCTATATCAAAAACTCCTTCTGATAGCCGCCGAAAGAAGCGAGGAAGGCCATTCTCCAAAACTTTGCCTCGAGGACTAAGTAAAGCTGCTCCCGGAGCTATTTCATGTCCCAGAGAAATCAGATCTTCTTCATTTCCTCCAGTACCATGAAGTAAAAGGATAGTGGCAAATGACGTTCTTGATTTTGGTTCTTTTCTATCTGAAGGAATAAAACGATGAATGAATCCAAGTTGTCGGATTTTCTTGTCCACTTTTGCTTTTACTTCTCCTCTTCTTTACTGAACTGCTTCTTTACTACTTGTTCTCCCCTCTCTTTTTCTTTCTTAGGTAAATATACCCGAGGTAAGACTTTCTCTAGGTCTTTTCGCATTGATTCAAGCCAAGGAGGGAGCACGAGACGTGTGCCTAGGTTCTCAGCTTTTTCATCTATCGCAAATCCAGGTGGATTAGTAGCAATTTCAAAAAGTATCCCACCCGGTTCACGGAAATATACAGAATGAAAGTAAAATCGGTCTATCACAGGAGTTGCGTTTAATCCAGCTCTTACTATATTGTGGCGCAAGATCTTTTGTTGTTCATCAGTAGGTGTACGCCATGCCACGTGATGAACTGATCCAATCCCTATAACAGCCTGTTGTGTATAAGGCAGACAAAGAACATCAACAATATTAGCTCGTCCTCCTCCTCTTATTTCTTCTATTTCTTGTTGTTCTTCTTCTTGAGTAACAGCAGATGTTTCGGCAGTAGTAGTAGCAATTTCATAACGGAAGCGGCCTCCATCCTCACGAGTAGGAATGAATCCCAATTCATCAGTCAATACAGAAGCAGTACGTTCGTATCCTTCTTCTGATAAAGTTACGGAATAAAAACCTCTTATGGCATGTTCAATAGGAATAGGACCTTCTTTCCATATATTAGCACTTCTACCTTCTGCAGACTTGTATGCTACAAGTTCTAATTCTAGTCCATCGGGGTCATGTAGAGTTATTACTTGTTCGCTATCATCAAAACGTTTGTACGGCCCACGGAACTCTGTTTGTTTACTCTTAAGTCTATCTATCCAATAGTTAATGGAATTCTCAGGAATAAGAAAAGATATAGCAATCACCTCGCTTGTTCCCCTATGTCCTTTAGGTGCATCTGGCCAATGGAAGAAAGTAAGAATTGTACCTGGACGTCCTAACTCATCACCATAATAAAGATGGTATGAAGTTGGGTCATCTTGATTTACTGTTAGCTTTACAAATCGAAGTCCCAAATAATTAGCATAAAAATCTATGTTCCTTTGTGGATCACTTGTTATAGCTGTAACATGATGTATTCCAAAGATACCTTTGTTGCTGATATTATTTGTACTGTTACCTTTACTCCTATTCTTTCCAGTTTTTGCTTTTTGCATCCTATTTCTTCTTCTTCTGATAAATTCTGGCTAATATTGTATATATACACAAACATATTTCTAAATAAGGTTA
>DASQYF010000371.1:0-3060 GCA_035639375.1 Nitrososphaeraceae archaeon | reverse complement strand
TAAAAGAAGGAATAAAACAAAAGAAAATAAGAAAAAATTATTTATTATCGTTATCATATTACCTTTCAAGTGAAGACATTAGGAAGGCTTTAAAAAAGATAGTTCATAACTGTCTGAATCTATTATGAGAAAGGACGTTTTGCTGATATATCTGTAATCTTATTTTGCCAGGGTTGAAAATGCCTTTAAAATTAAAAATTGCCTGATACTAGTACATATTAGATAAAGTAGCAGAGCTAATTATTAATTAATTATCATGAAATTCCTTAAACGATATTGATCTATTGTAATTGATTCTTTTGTCCATCTTGTATCGAGTAAATACACTATATATCATACAGGGAATTTAAGTGTAGATTCTTCAAGTTCCAGAATAGGTATGTATAATGACTGTGTATCAGTACCAATGTTGTCTGCGAAGCTGAATTGGCCAGTCAATCTTTTTAATTCAATGAATTTCTTGATTGGTTTTTCATTCAATACAATGTAATGGATTATAGTACTGGCAATAGCTCCTGTCTGGATGAATAGTATTTGTTGATTATTGTAGTTAATATGATAAAGCATTGGAGTTAGACCCATAGCTGATTGTGCAGAATAGACTATGACTTTGAGCATATCTTCTAGGTTTTTATATTTCAGATAGGTTGAAAATGACTCATTCTTTGACATACAAATTATTTAATAAATCAGGACATGTTATAATACTTTTAGTTATATACATGGCTAATCTACTGATCGTTTCATTAGACCTTCTTGTCTTTTGCTCAAGAGAAGAGCAGTTATGCATCATCTAATTATCCATAATTACAAATAATGTTCTTATGTTTTTATTATGCATAATTATATAATTAAAAGATCAGTTTTATTAGGTTCTTGAAGTTCTGTTTTTGTTCTGTTAATCTAGTAAGTAGTATACAAGGTTAGACTCACAATTACCGCTGATGCACTATAAGCATTTAGTGCATATGTAGGTTATTTTTGTCCTTTAGAATAATTCCTTTCCTACAAGTTTTAACTAAAGATGAATTCTGATTGTAGAATAGTTATGGCTTTCTCAATTATGTCTTTTGCTACGCTATACCGAATATTGTCTAATCTCGAAGTCATAATACCTAACGCCCTAATTACAGATATTCTTAATTCATCCATATTGACACTCTCGCCCCTTGCAGATTTGATAAGAGGAGAAAACTCTGCAGAAGCTCCAATCTTTTCAAATAGGTCAAGTTGCTTCCTAACCTCTGCATTGATAAATTGTAATCCTAATTTGCTTTGCTCACTATTTACACGTGATTGTTCCTTGATATCTTGAATTGTCTGAATTGAGATTTTTGTAACATTGTTGATTTTACTGTTTAAATTCTGCAAAAATATCTGAATCGCACTCCCAGCTTGTTGCATTTGGAATTCTAGAAGATCTGATATTCTTCTTTGTTCCTGACTCAAATCCTGTACCTTCTTGCTCAAAGCATTATATTCAGAATTTAATGAAACTACTTTTGCAGCTATATTCTTGCATGCGCCAGTTAATGTTCCATACTTCATTAAGTCATGATGAACAGAGGATATTTCTAAATTATATTTTTTCAGAATGCGTGCCCAATAAATTATTTCATTTTCTGTAAGGCCGTGTGCAAGCAGTTCAGCTAACTTGTCATTAACATCTTTCATTTGCGAATATTCTAGTGATATGAGATGATGTTGTTGGTGGGCCTGTAATAAGGAGATATTCATTTCCCTGATTTTTTGCTCAAACCCTAATTTACTATCGTATTGTTCTTTTATATCTTCAAAAAATTTCTTGACTGCAGAGCATGGGTTAATATTGTTCCTTTTTGAAATTTCCATAACAGTATTCTTTAACAACTGTAATTCATTTAGACCAAATCCCATATTCTGAAGTTCATTATAGATTGCAAGTGCTTGTTTGCTGGATGCTAACTTCTCCTCGGCAAAACAATGGTCTTGTTCAGCCCTCCTAAGTCTGACTTGTATTGCATCGAGCTGATTCTGTAGTTCTCGTTCTCTAATTTGCAGATTGTTAATGTTCGACAGTTTTTTTGCAATTAATTTGACATCATATCCGGAATTTTTCAAGTTATACATTAGATTATTAAGCTTTGGTAGATCGTCATCATCAATAGATAAGCCATATTCATCTACTAGGCATTCTCTTAGTCGCACATACTGATGTAGATTGTCAATAGTAATACTGCTGCTTCTTAGTGCTTCATCACATTCATTTTGCGCAGCCACCCTTGTTTCTGTAAGTGTTTTTACGCTTTGCTCTAAATTTTCTTTTTCCTTGATTGTCTGCTGCATGTATTCAGGTATTTGTGAAAACGGAATTGTTTGGTCAAGTGCCGCTATCTGCGCAGAGACTTTAACAATAACTTCTGGCAGGATATTCTTAGATCTGCACAGGGTATGAATTTGAGTAAGAAAAGATTCAATATTATCTTCTTGTGCCCCGAGTCTATTTATTATATTTAAGAGCCTACATCCATTGGCGCATTGCAATGCGTTGATATTCAACCTTTTTAATTCTGTTGCCAAATCTCTAAGAGTATTAGCAATAGGAATGCCAACTTCCTCTTTCCATTCCGAAATTATGTTTGTAACTGTACCAGCACCCATCGATATATCGCTAGCGATTTTGTCCCTCTGTTCACCACTTAGCCACTTTCTTACCGCCTCTCCTTTTATATGTTCAGGCACCTTTTGTCTCATTAAATAAGAAACTTATATGAGATTGTTCTATATAAAGCTTCGTCACAATCGTCAAAATGACTGTCAGATTCATTGTCAAATTGGTCGTCATATTCGTCGATTAGATAGTTTGAATGCATTATATCTGTGAATCGCTTATGTCTAAATAACGAGCTCATAATTTAGATATTCCCTATGTTTTTGAAATGACCAACTTTTATAAGTTCGACATGCTTCAATGGCATGCATCAGTATTGGGCCACTCGTATCTTTTGGGTAAGAAGGATTCTTTGCTCAAGCTTGTTCTATACACAGGACCTGCCCTTATTGTAAGTATGGCCTATATGG
>DASQYF010000370.1:0-4315 GCA_035639375.1 Nitrososphaeraceae archaeon | reverse complement strand
ATGTATAAATAGTATTTTGTGATGTTCCCTAAAAGATTCCTAAGGGAACCTCCACCATCTCCACTTTTGCTTATTTGTCAATAGGAACAAAATTTGCGCCACTTTTAATGGAGATATTGCGAACCGATATCTCTACTTTTAGTGAAGATATCTCCACCAGCAGAGTTAGCCAACTGACTTAGTAGAGATATTGACACACAGTGGAGGTTTCTATATGCTTCAAACAATAATACCTCCACCGTTTTAGCAAAGATTTTGAGCACGAAATAGCATGTGGTGGAGGTAGTGGAGGTAGTGGAGGTTCTTTCCATACTTTAGAGAGTCGACTAACCTGTACACATTAAAGCCCGTCAACAAGTCAACTTAGCTCAAACCAGGTCAAATAACACACTACAACACCACATAGAAATAGCATTTAACTCGTACTGGTAACTCGTGTATTTTATTTTTAGTATCAAGGTCATAAGGTTCTATCTGTTCAATATGAGTTGTGTCAAGCCACACTTTAATAGCATACCGCATGATCAATTACTTAATAAGTACGCCTCTAGGTATACGATTATTCAATGCCAAATGAAGTCGATAGTTTAGATGTCGTAATTATTGGAGGAGGGCTTGCAGCTCTTACGACTGCTGCGCTGCTTGCCCGTTCTGGAAAAGTAGTAACTTTGTTTGAACAATCATCTAAAGAAATTGGAGGTCGTGCAAGGACTACAGTAATTGATGGTTTCCACTTTAATCAAGGGCCGCACGCCCTATTTCTCACCGAAGCAGGGGACTCAGTTTTAAAAGAGATAGGTATCCCTTATACGGGAGGAATTGCTGCGAACAAAGCTTATTTAATAATCGGTGGCAAGAAACTTGAAGTTCCGGCTGAATATAGCTTTCTATCCTATGGGAAAAGTAATGAGAGTTGGGGTGGATCAAATGCGAATCAGTTCTTTAATTCACTTGACAAGATCGATTTTTCAGAGCTAGAAAATGTCACTGTACAGGAATGGTTAGACAAGAATATTCACGACAAAAATTTTGCTGAAATAATAAAGACACTTGTGAGACTAAATACATATGGAAACGATCCAGATATTCAAAGTATAGGATCTGTACTTCGCCAAATCTATGTAGGTAGTAAAAGTGGAGTCATGTATGTAGATGGAGGCTGGCAGACATTTGTAGACGGACTTCTAACAGTAGCCAAAAATGCAAACGCAAGGATTATCATGGGGAAAAAGGCAACGAAGGTAAAAAGAGCTGATCCTTCTGGGTGGCTTATTACGCTATCTGACAAAACCCAAGTATCTGCAAAGATAGTTGTAATAGCAGCAAGTCCAAAGGATGCCTACAGCCTTTTTGATGACAAAGAGAGACCAGAGGTACTCTCAAAAGCAGCAAAAGAAGCAAAACCTGTGCGCATGGTGTGTTTAGACGTTGCTCTTAGCAGCCTTCCAGACAAAGATACATTGTTTGCTCTCGGAATAGACCGTCCACTATATTTTTCAGTCCATTCTGCACATGCAAAGCTTGCTCCTGAGGGTGGAGCACTAATCCATGTCGCAAAATATCTTGGTACTTCAATTGAGCCTAAACCACGAGAGGACCAGCCAGAGTTAGAGGAGGTCCTTGATTTACTGCAGCCAGGATGGAGACAGGTGCTTGTTAAGAAAAGGCCATTGCCCAACATGGTGGTGTCTAATGCTATTGTTACTGCTGCAACAGGGGGATTGGCTGGAAGACCCGACCCAAAGATTGCAGACAATTTGTATGTAGTAGGAGACTGGGTAGGCAAAGAGGGCTTGGTATCGAATGCATCTTTTGCTAGTGCGAAGCGCGCTGCTCAGCTAATTTTGAATGGTGAACTATTTTTGTCCTAATCATGATAATCAAAACCAATGTGATATGCTTATGGCATTATGGCAAATTTTTTCGTCTAAGTGAATATTTGTCTCTCAAAGCGGTAACATCATACTTCTTATCTGTAATCAAAATTTCTTATCCTTCAAGTTTACACTATCAGGATTTATTATCAGATGGAAAGCAATACCATTAGATAATGCAAGGAAGGCCTTTGCCTTCTCTTAATCTCCTCAAGATTGAATTTTGTGATGCTGTTCCTCTTCATCCTCTAATAGGTTTTCAATAGCACTCACAACTTTCTCAACACAGATCTCTAGTCGTTTCTGATCTCTATCCGTGTCTTCTGGCACGCCAGCTTTGAGTGACAACTTGTATTACGACTCTTGACGCGTTCTACTTGCGACATAAATCTAATAGCTATTACCGCATCTTGTTAAGATTCGGTGTTATACTATGGCGGAATAGAAGATGTCCCACGGATTTCTCCATTAGGATTTTCTACTGTGTGAATATTCATATATAATTGACCGTTAGAACCAGCTAATGCCAGATCAGATACTTGCTTGCCTTTCATTGGTCCTTCGAGTTTATCAGCTGTAATTTTACCGGTTTCTGATACCTCGTTCCTAGGAGGGTCATATTTGAACATTGTAAATACTATAGGTCCATTTTCGCCTTGTTTACCGAGATGTATATGTCCTGCTGTGACATCCTTGATGTTCATAGCCTTTACACTATATGTTATAGTGTCTCCTGCTACAGTATATGCTGAAATCTCGGCCATGGCTGTTGCATTGGTTTGAACTGGAGGGACTTCTTCACTACCTGTAAGATTGAACCCAAATTTTGCCGGTCCTTGTGCAATCACCAAATCTGTCAAACCAAGCGTTGCAGCTGTTATCATAAGAGTTGCCGATATCGCTGCCACCGCCGCTACGACGCTAAAAATTGATACTTCCAATTTTAAAGTCATAAGAATTTGTGTACATATGATAATATTTAAGGATGTTCTTCGATCAAGGTAACGAGACAGCCACCATCATACGCCTAAACATTTTCTACTCTATATGGGTGAACTATCACAACAAGAAGGCATTAGTGAAAGCTACTTATAGGGGCATTATGTCAATCTTGTTTCAACATTACACACCCAACTATTGCGCACAACAACAATCATTACACATAGAGCAAACAACAAAGTAAGTAATAGCCAAAATTGCATTAATAGTCGGTTCTGTTAGACGGGATCGTCAGGGAATCAAAGTTGCCCGCTGGATGAACGAGAAGTTGAAGAACCGTAACCATATGGTATTTTTTATTGACCCCTTGGAACTGAATCTCCCTTTGCTTGATAGAATGTATAAAGAGATGGTAGACGCTTCAGAGGAAATGAAATCCCTTAGGAACAAAATAAACGACACTGAGGGATATCTTGCAGTTACCCCGGAATATAATCACAGTACCTCTAGTGCAATGAAAAATACTTTGGACTATTTTTTAGAAGAGTATTACTTTAAACCTTCGGCCATTGTTTCATATTCCCCCGGAATATTTGGCGGAATAAATGCTGCACAGCAGCTCCGACTTGCATTTGCAGAGCTAGAAGCTTCATCTATATCCTCATCCTTCCCAATACCAGGAGTTCATAAGGCATTTGACGAAGATGGGAGATTACTGGATGAAGCGTATGACAAAAGGGTGTCAAAATTTCTTGCAGAATTTGAATGGTATATTGAAGCCTTAAAGAACCAAAGAGCAAAAGGAACTCCCTACTAGGTAGATACAGTCTAATTGAATTATCTTATGGAATAGTGCAATAGCCGGTTGCTGCCCTAGATAACATGTGATGATGTAATAGCTTGACCAACACTTTCATATTAATATGAGCAGTAGAATCGTAAAGTATATCTCAACATTTTGTACCTCTACTACTGCTTTTTCATAAATCAAAAAATATGAGATAATTGAGTTGATGTGAACCAAAGTTTGTATGAAATGATATTGGATAGAAGCACAAATGACAAGTGTTGCCTCTTACAGATGTGAAGAATGCGATACCGTATTTGGCTCACAACAAGAGCTAATTCAACACGAAATCTATGCAAGATATAGAAGACCGGGTATTTCCTGGCAATGACAGATCTGTACCCAAGAGTAAAGCTGAACAATCCATAATCTTGCCTTCGTTTATTACACTATTATTCGTTTGTTACCTCTATTTTCTCAAGAATCCATTCTATGCAATTTATTTCGATTGCATATCATGATTGAATCTTGCGCTATGTTCTGGATGAATTTGCTTTTTTCTTTTGGCTACCTTTGAATTTAGAAATTTAATAGTATTTCTATGATTCGTATCGATGTGTAGTCACTTTGTGTGTCTAAAATATTTGTAGTATGATTTGACATTTGATATTTTGATATACAAGAACCATTTACATATGGGAGAAGTAAACAAATA
>DASQYF010000369.1:0-2167 GCA_035639375.1 Nitrososphaeraceae archaeon | reverse complement strand
TTAGGCTAGAAGCCCGAAAAGCAACTAAACTGGTTATATCTGTAACAGACCAGAGATTAGGTGACACTATTAGAGACTTTGAACTTGTCCATGACAAACTTATGCATCTTATAATTGTAGGTGAAGATCTTTCTTATTTTGCTCATATTCATCCTACACTTGAAGATAATGGCGAAAACTTTACCATTTTTCATACATTTCCAGAATCTGGTAGATACAAACTATGGATTGAATTCAAACCAAAAGACGGAAATCAAACTCTTGTAGCATTTATGATTAAGGTTTCGGGTTACCCTGTTCACAAGTATATGCCGCTTGTATATGATAGAAAATATATCAAAGAATCCTTAGATAGAAAATATCGAATTAGTTTAAAATTACCAGAAAAGCTTGTATCCCACACTGACGCTGATATAGTCTTTAGTGTATCTGATGTTGCAGGTAATCCAGTAACTGAGCTAGAACCTTTAATGGGAGCAGGAGGGCATAGTGTTATTATCAGCAGCGACATTAAAGAGTTCCTTCATGTGCATCCTACTGAAGAGGTAGATCCTATTAGTTGGAAAGGTGGCCCTGCTATATCCTTTAAAACTAACTTCCCAAAGCCTGATCTATACAAAACATGGGGACAATTTCAGCATCATGGAAAGCTGCTAACTGCGGATTTCACTTTGAAAGTAGAAGAGCATCTTTAAATGAAAATATAATATATATTATTTTATCTCTTATAGATCATTAAATAAATTTACACATACATTAGAGATCTATGTAGTATAATTGGTTTTGAATAAGCTAGTCTCTTGATGATTTGCTAAAGTCGTTTGAGCATCAATTAAATCAGGTCAGCTCTCTAAGCTAAAGACTTTTGCTTAAGTCATGTACTTTTCAATCCTATTATAGTTAGATTAATACTCTGTTTGTTGGGTTGTAATGCCGATTGTAATCCACCTTTCAATCCTATTATAGTTCGATTAAAACTACTAGGCGCTGAAGGACAGGGAGCGTAGACTATCTCCTTTCAATCCTATTATAGTTCGATTAAAACCCCCAGCGAATCCCCTTTTCACGCACAACTTTTGGGTCTTAATCAAAGAGGAACTGGTCAACCTCCGATTAGGTTGTTTGTTTATAAATGCTAACTAGTACTATATTACATTGTCAAAGTATCATGACAATATCATTATTAAAAACACTTGAAGATATACTGCATAATAATAGAAGGCTAAACGGTTTTTAGAAGGATTTCTTTGATTTTCTGATTATCTATCAAACTATCAACAAGTTCAGCAAGTTCTTCTTTTGAAAAATGAGTATCGTTATCATCAGGAATGCTAAGTGAATCAATTGCCTTAATTTTCCAATACTCGTTAACTGCATTTTCAACAAGTTCTTGAACATAATAAACTACTTTACCAAGGCTAGTAAGGAAATACTTTCCATAGCTTCCTTCTATTAAACCAGCATTTCTCAAGTCAGATATTCTTGAATAATATTGTTTTCGATGTAAATTGAACTTGCTAATAGAAATGTTGCTGCTGCTATTTTGTCCTACAAGAACAATAGTCCTTAAGATTACCAACGCATTATCATAAGATACAGCATCTAGTATATCTTCCATAGATGGAATTCTTGTATTTTTGATTATTGTAGATGCAGCTACGTCGTCTTCTTCTTCTAATTGTTGTGAGGTAGATGGACTTTGTTTACCTTCTTTTGTAACCTGCATATTTTTATAATTTCTCATATTATCATAGATCATGGACGAGTATGACCTCCTCCTGACCCAAATGTTATAGTGCCTGTGTTGCTACAGCTTATAAAGCCAGTACATTTGTTTGTCTGTGTTTGATCTAAGCTGAAAGTCGTACTCGCTGTTAGTGCTGCACTTGCTTCTTGGATAGCAATTATGAGTACAAGACCTGACAACACTAGTATAGATGCTATAGCCACGACTGCCAATATTATTTCTAATGTTGAACTTCTCTGAGGTTGTTTTTTATTATTCAGCATCATCATGCTAATGATATAAAGTCTGAACTTAGTTATCTACTTCAGTAAAACCTATTTTTGATATGTTAGCATAGCAGCCTATAATATAACAATTCTTATGTTTTATCATAATATTAATAATCCGTTACAACGGCTACTAATCAGAAAACACAGCTAA
>DASQYF010000368.1:0-8525 GCA_035639375.1 Nitrososphaeraceae archaeon | reverse complement strand
CCTTATGATATCGCTTTTTAAATCAAAATTAAGTTCTAATTTGATTTTATCGGCGATTTCTTTAAGTTCGCTATAGTCGGCTACACGCCTTACAGGCCATCTGCCATTTGGGCTATCTTCCTTAAACCGAGGGATTATATGAACATGAACATGAGGAACTATCTGATTAGCAGCTCTGCCGTTATTTTGTCCAATGTTAAAGCCGTCTGCTTTAACAGCACGTATTACTGCCTTTGCTATGACAGGAATTAAAGCATACAATTTGCCTACTTCTGATAGTGGCATCAATAACAAATTGTCATAATGAATCTTTGGAATTACTAGAGTATGACCTACATTTATAGGATACTTATCCATTAACACAAGAATATTTCCGTCTTCATACAGTACAGCTTTTGGCAGTTTTCCTGCTATGATAGAACAGAAGACACAAGAAGAGCTAGCCATTATGTGATTTACTTTCCATTCTACGGCATTATATATTTATTTACGAGTATTGTTTGTTATTTGATATAGATTAATGTTATTTAAATTAATAATACATTGATAATTCCTATTTGTTCTTGCCATTTCTTCTACTATCGTGTATTGTAGCGAATTTTAAATATAGTAAATTCTATTTATTGATAGACAATGGGTGAAACAATAGAGTTAGAGAGCTTTGATATAAATTTCTCATTTCGTTGTCCTAAGTGTGATTATCTTAACGACGAAATTTCAGTCAACGATCTTACAACTGGTAATGCTGAATGTGGTATGTGTGAAACTATTTTTAAGGTGGATGGAGTAGATGCTGTAAAAATCACAGCAATCCTTGATTAGTTTGTTCGTATAGTCAACCCGATGGTAAGTCTTCAAGAATCTTAAAATATCCAATTGAAAAGACCACATTTGATGATACTACCAAGCAGAAAGGTAATTGAAGGTCCCGCTAGAGCACCCCACAGAGCAATGTATAAGGCAATGGGTTTAACGAATGACGATTTAAATAGGCCACTAATAGCCGTCTCGTCGACATGCAATGAATCAACACCGTGCAATATTCATCTTGGTAGACTCGCTCAAAGTGCTAAAAGAGGAGTAAAAGATTCGCAATGTACTCCAAGAGAATTTACCACAATAGCTGTTTCTGATGGAATAGCAATGGGGCATGAGGGAATGAAAGCTTCGTTGGTAAGCAGAGAAGTCATAGCAGATTCTATTGAAGTAATGATGCGTGCTCATCAATACGATGGGATTGTCGGAATTTCCGGATGTGACAAAAGTCTGCCTGGGACTCTTATGGGCATGGCGCGTCTTAATTTACCATCGATATTCGTTTATGGTGGTACAATTATGCCTGGCAGTTGGAACGGTGAACAAGTAACAATTCAGGACGTTTACGAAGCTGTTGGTAAATACGACTCTGGCAAAATGACATTAGAACAGCTTATAAATTTGGAAAATGTTGCCTGTCCTGCTTCTGGTTCCTGTGCAGGAATGTATACTGCCAATACAATGGCATGTGTTAGTGAAGCGCTAGGAATGGCTTTGCCAGGAAGCGCTTCTCCACCTGCTGAAAGTGACAGACGAGAAGCAATATGCTATCATACAGGAAAAGCCATATACAGTTTAGTTGAAGGTAATATTAGACCAAAAGATATAATGAGCTTTGAAGCGTTCGAGAACGCAATAGCAATCGCAAACGCAATAGGAGGTTCCACAAACATAGTGTTACATCTCCTCGCGATAGCAAAAGAGCTAGGAATTAAATTGAAAATGACTGATTTTGAGAGAATACGTAAGAATACTCCACATATAGCTGATATGAGACCTGGCGGAACTTATGTTATGTCAGATCTTGATAGGGCAGGAGGTATTCCAGTTATATTGAATTATTTACTAAAAAAAGGATTAATTCATGGAGAAGTAATGACTGTTACAGGTAAGACGATGAGAAATAATATTGAATTAAAAGGATTCACTATATGTGTTGACAATAAGATTATCAAACAAATGGACAACCCTATTCATAAGGAAGGTACGCTAAAAATTCTAAAAGGCTCGCTTGCTCCGCAAGGCGCAGTTATAAAAATTGCTGGTATCACTGCCAATAAATTTATTGGAAGTGCTAGAGTATTTGAGGATGAGGAGCAAGCTTTCGAGGCTATATCAAAGAGAAAAATAAGCGAAGGTGACGTAATTATCATAAGATATGAAGGACCAAAAGGTGGTCCTGGAATGAGGGAAATGTTAGCAGTTACGGCAGCATTAGTTGGTCAAGGTTTAGGAGATAAAGTAGCTATGGTGACAGATGGGAGGTTTTCGGGCGCAACACGAGGATTCATGGTAGGTCATGTTGCACCAGAAGCCATGGTAGGAGGGCCAATAGCAATGGTTAAAAATGGTGACGAAATAGTCATTGATATTAACAAGAGTAAGATTGAATTAATTGTTTCTCGAAATGAAATGACTCGAAGAATAAGAAAATGGAGACAATTAAAACCTCACTATGCTTCTGGGGTATTAGCTAAATATGCTTCTCTAGTACAATCAGCGTCTCAAGGTGCAGTTACTCTTCCTCTACAATAGTTGCTGCTTGTAAGTCATTAAAGTCCTTATTCTATGGTTTATACCGTTTAATTATCTTCTCTTAGCATTTTCTATCGGAATCGATGTAAATCCTCAGAAGGAAATGTACAATTGTAGTCAAATAATTAGTATCAAATCACCGGATCAGCATGCTTTGATTTCAAATAAGGCTTTTTCATCTGCTTACAACTATAGGGATCAAGCAGACAAAAGTAGATTTTTCTTATAAATTATAAATCGAGAGTCCTTATATTATTATTGTCTAATTTAAGAAAAACTCAGATAATAGAGGGATTTCACCAATCGGTACTATGTTATTTTATATATTCTATAATACAAACTATCCATTAAGATATAATATGATCAGCTGATCATATAACCGTGCCAGACAAAAAAAAGCCTGATATCTCTGTCATAGCCGAACGTTTGATACCTGTTTTGCAATGCTTGAATAGAGATAATATGCCAACTAAACTTAGCATTGATAAAGAAGCTGGAATCATAAAAATTTACTCAAAGGAATATAATATCATCAAGAAGGCGTCCACGGGCATACCAGATATTCTTGAATTATCATACGCTACTGCAGAACATCATCCATACGCCATTATCCTTTATCATACTGCTGAAATTTTGAAAAGTATCCTGGATGGGTGGGACTCTGACCTTAGTCAAGAACAGATTAGCGAACTATCTTGGAGAGCAACCGAAATTAAAGCATCTCTAGATAGGTTATCATATTTTCAGACTTAATTGATGGAAAGTTTAACGCATATTCAATAATAATATAGTTGTTATTTCTTAGGCTGAGCCTATTTGACCTATGGGATTGTTTGAAAAGACTTGATGTGTTATAGATTGTAGAACTGTCGATAATAAGGTCCATATTTATTTTCTCTGCATTATATGTCAAATTCAAATCAATAAAAAAATTAAACAAAAAATACTTGCTAATTTCAAATTGGTTATTGATAAAATACAGAATCTATTTTGATAACGTATACATTGTATAGTATATGAAAAGGATAAGGTACAAATATGCTCTCGGAAAGTTGTTTGACTCGCATAATATTTTACAACAACATAGGTGAATAAATTCCGTACTTGAGTATCTCCATATTTAAAGCACATAATTATAGTATTATGATTTGAAATCTTAATTCATTTGGAGAATCACGATTGGCCATGAGTTATTATTAGGCTCCCTAGAACTATCCTTTAACATTCCAACGATAGCCTAATAATGCAGCGCATAGCCAGTCATAATTATATGTTATGGTATTACTCATAATCTAAGCAATGTAATAATATATTAGTCGAATCTTTGTCTAGCTTGGTATTTTGCATTCCTTGAAGAATTATATAACCATATTGAATTAAATGCATCTAAGTCGAACCGGCTGTTTTATTAAATTATGTTTCTTATTAATTAATATAGACGTTAAGATGTTAAAACAATTTCATCACTTTGATTTGATGAAAAATAAATTTTCACTTATAATATTTCTATTGAGTTTTATCTTTATTGTCGGATACATAACTTCTTCTGGATTACTTTCGATGAAGAAAAATATGCATTCTTCCACTATTCCAGAAAATAAATCAGATTCTTTTATTGCACGTGGAACTATAGTGTCTTTGCTATTTAATGAAAGCTCATCCCAATCGACCCTAATCACAAATCAAGGCCAAGGATATGAATCAGCAGCGAAAAGCCCCTTAGTTTCTGACACTTTATTCTCTAAAGGCAGAAATACTAATTTTACAGATAATATTATGTCGCCTTCTGATGCAAACGATGAAAATGTAACGTTAGATAGCAATGTTATTGATTTATTAACAAAGATAATTACGAGCTCAATATATAATTCAAATAGAACCGCAGACAAGGAATCATCAACAAAGCAATTCGCACTGACTGCAAAAATAGAACCGCAGATCTTGAGTGGAAATTGGACGTTTAGAGTCGATCAAGAACACCTAAAAGATTTCAAAGCAAAATTTACCATGTTTCGTATAAACGGAACAGAGCGTCATGTTTATGAACTTTATAACTTTCGACCAAATCTCAAGAGTTTTATCGATATGTCATCTCAAGGAAATATAATTAACGGAATAATAGATATGAAATTAAATGGTGAGAGTCTCTGGAAAGATATTAACTGCACTTTAGTGATCAGTAAAGATAGTATAATAAAGATACTGTTGAATTCCAGGTCAACGGAGAATAAATTCAATAATCAGCCTATATATGGTATAATAGAATCATTTAAAGAAATAGGCGGTAATAAACCGACAGTCAGGGGTTTAGCAGGTGAGAAAAGTACAGAATCAACTATTGAAAATAGATTAAACTTAAAAAATAATACAACACAAATTATCTTCGGAATTATTGATTCAGCAAACAAACAGGCCAGTCATTATGCGACAGCAAGAAATAAAACCAGTGAGAAAGATTTAGATCAATTCTATAATAATGCAAATAATCTGTCAACTGACATCTCCAGAGTCTATCCAATAGCCGACAGACAAATTAATATCACCATTGTAAAAGGAGCAGAAAATCCATTAAATAAAGAGTTTTTCCATCCACAGAATATATTTGTAAGACCTGGAAGTACAATCACATGGGTTAATAAGGATAGCGCCATCCATACTGCAACGGCAACTAATAGTGAGGGGTTAACAACAGGCTATCTTTTTGATACTGGCTTTATTCAAACAGGACAATCGAGCAAACCTATAAGGATGCCTCAGCAAGATGGCCTCATTTCATATTATTGCAAAATACATCCATTTATGACTGGAACATTAACGGTGGCATCACCATCAAATGTAATGGAATACGCTAAATAACTCCAAACTTCAGGGAGCTGATAATAGTTACTATGACATGATTATTTATGCTATCTATAGCACTGTGATTATAAAAAATAGTGGTAATTATTTATTCTATATGGTAATTTAGCTAGAGCTCAATATATAATTCAATTAGAACCTTTTATCATCATTTTCATCCGATCAATGCAAAGGGTATTGCGAATAGGAATATGTATCTTTTGTCTTTGGTATTTCCTAGTTTATCTAGGTCATCTTTATGTCAAATAGATCGGCCTGAATCTAGATAACAGTGTCTTCCAATTCAATATTCGTAGTGAGATATAAATAAGCACGACTATTTCGCTATTATCGTATGATAAGGATCGGCTTAATTGGCAAAACTAATACTGGGAAAACTACATTCTTCAACTCTGCAACTCTTGCCACAGCTGATATTTCAAATTACCCGTTTACCACCAAACTGCCCAGTACGGGGAACGCGAATGCAATAACTCTATGTGTTCATAAAGAATTTAATTTGCAAGATAACCCAAAGAATTCACGTTGCATAGATGGCTGGCGCTTTATTCCTATTGAATTAGTCGATTTGCCTGGATTGATCAAAGGAGCGTGGGAAGGTAAAGGCTTGGGAAATCAATTCCTTTCTATTGCGGCACAGTCTGATGCATTATTACATATTGTTGATGTATCAGGAAGCATTGACGCTGCTGGACGAATAGCAGAACCTGGAAGTGGAGATCCTGTAGCAGACATAGGCGACATAGAAGAAGAGTTAGTAATGTGGTATGTGAAGCTACTCGAAGGTAATCGCGACAAAATTTCAAGAGCGATTAATTCCGGGATTGATATCATATCTGCGATCACAGATGTATTTAGAGGTATTGGAGTTAAGGAAGAACATGTCAAGTTATCTCTCCGAGAAAACAATCTTGAAGATCATAACTTTGATGAACTCGGTCCCCAAGAGGTCAAGGACTTTTCTTGGAGTTTACGAGACTTATCAAAACCAACATTAATAGTCGCAAACAAAGTGGATCTGCCATCCGCTACAGATAATTTCAAGAGATTACGCGAAGAATATAAGGACATCATCATTGTTCCAGCTAGTGCCGATGCAGAACTGACCTTGAGACGGGCAGCGAATCGTGGATTAATTCATTATTTTCCAGGTGATGAAAGATTTGAAATTAAAGACCAGAGTGTTTTAACTGATAAACAAAGATGGGCTTTGAATTTCATAAGAAAAGATATTCTAGATGAGTATATGAGAACTGGTGTTCAATTTGCTATCAATGTTGCCGTGTTCAAGCTACTTAGAATGAATGCTGTTTATCCTGTTGCTGAAGCAAGTAAACTGTCAGATAGATCAGGGAATATTCTGCCCGACGTTTATTTAATGAAATCTGGATCTACCGTCGAAGATCTTGCTAAAGAGGTTCATAGCGACCTTGCTAAGGGATTGCTTTATGCGATAGACATTCGTGATGGTCTTAGATTACCAACTACTTATGAGATTAAAGACAGAGACATACTTTCTATAATATCTACTCGAAAAAAGAAATAACGAAAGTAAAAGTCCATAATAAGATTAATTAACGATAAGTAGAATTAATTCAATCGCTACCTTCTGAAATATGTGATCATAAAGAAGAATCAACTATTCAGGGAAATGGTTACGACAAGTTAAAACAAACAACCAATACGCAATTTTTACAATTAATGAGGATTGGGCGGGCATAGATTGAGGAAAACTTAAGCCCTAGATACTATTTATATACACACTTACTGCTCTAATTATTTTTCTGTAACTTATACACTATAGTCTGTGCCAATCAATTGGTATTCAGATTGTTTCAATAGTTGATTCTCCTAACATACTTTACTCAAAGACCTGATGTCAGTTTAGAACCTTTTGGGCTAGAGATCTTAATATATTTGAAATATTTTGGAAATAATATGTCAGGTAACCAATGGAACGAGTCCGCGTTAAAAATGTAATATGAAAAGATTTAGTAATTTCACTTCCGCAACTCATCGCGACGACCTCGTTTAATTCAATATATATTCTTAAAAAATGTATCCCCTTACTAGTTGTTATATAGGTTTGTTCATTTAGACAATAGTCTAATAGGCCGTTTTGCTGCAAAATCACCAAATATTCTTTCAATTGTATATTCGATGGAAGAACTTTATTCAACATTCTCGTAGCTGTCGATCCTTCAATAGCAGCCTGTAGAATGAGCGCTACTACCTCAATTCTACTTCTGTTCACATCAGTGGATCAATCTAATTGAATAAAAACTTCAGCATGAACTATTATAGTAAATAAATTTTCTGTTTTTCTAGAAGTTTTATCAAATGACACAATATTCTTCTAATAACATTTATGACGCCCATAATATACTTGCCATTTTGCTTTTTCTTATATTTGGACCGTTAAACTTTTGAAGTATTAAGGTAAAAGCTCAGTAGATTTGCTTCCGAATCAATATAATAAATAAATGGGAAGGAAAGAATTAGCATTTGAATACTACTAAAGGTAATAAACCATTCGTATAAGGGCATTGCTAGAATTAATTGAGGGACATTTTTTTATAGAGGTTTTGTCAGTATTTTTTCTACTATATTGTCGTCATAGATTGTCTAATGGTCTTTTATTAAAAATTCAAACATAAAAAAAGTAGGTCAATGATATGAAGAATAGATCCGAGATAGAAATCATGGCTGCCATATTGCGTTGTGCAACAGCTAATTGGGAATATAAAACTACTATTATGAATAATGCATCAGTATCACATTCACAATTAATTAGATATCTTGCTATTGCGGAAGATAGAGGTTTAATCGAATATTCAAAAATAACAGGTCTCTATAGAACTACGGAAGCAGGATTAGCATTCTTGGATAAACATCAAGAGATTCTGCTTCTTTTACCTTCTATCACAGATTTACCTGATTTGATTCATCATTCAGAAGAGAATTCAGTAGTAAGTGAGACTATCACAGAATGAATAAAAACATCATTAAAATTCTATTGAGTATCAGAATGAATTACCTTTACATGCTTTGACAACAATTCTTTGTCGTTATATTGATTGCTACAATGAGGGCAA
>DASQYF010000367.1:0-3225 GCA_035639375.1 Nitrososphaeraceae archaeon | reverse complement strand
AAAAAAGAGTCGATAAAATTGAGTTCAGCAATAAATAACCCGATGCAGTAAAAAGTGTATAACGATAATATTATAATTATTGTAAATTCTATTCTATAATCAACATCATTGAATCTAAGATTAATAATTTTATTTTGGATTAGTAGATTTGACAGAAGAACATGCTTTCTTGATTATGATTCCCGTTAGTCGCTATCTGTGTACCAAGAAGTTGAATCTCGCTAGCTGGCTCGAATTTTGATATATGGAAAGGAGAAGTGACAAACCCTTCCGCAAGCACATCAGAACCAACCTACGATGTAAAAGTAGAAGGCAACATCATAGAGCCAATATTTCCAGGTGAGAGTCAAGTCTCAGTTAGACCTTATTTTCGATTAGGTTTGATATCTAGATTACATAAAGGGTTTAAAGAAATATTTACTGATTTAAGCATTATAGCTTATCATTTATTTATTTTTTAACTGTGATTCTTTTATTTCTTGTTGCCATGTATGAATAAGAGTAACTTCAACTGTTTTGGTCTCAGGATTATTATTGATAGAGGAAGATCTATTGCTTAAAATAAAAGCATATGCATCACTCACTGATGGTTTAAAGATATCATTAACTCTATGTCCATTATTGCTATAGTGCAACTTCACGTTATGAGTATTAACATTACTTTTCCATGCAGGGATGTCTTTTCTACTAATTATTAAAACTTCTATCTCCTCATCACTGCCAGAATTCTTTACTTCTACATCAAAAGACAACCTATAATCAAACATGAGTATCAGATTTACACCAAAATACAATATCTCATATCCATGTGAATTCTCAGCAGGTATGTTAAATTCATTGACATTTCTCATTACATGGGGAAGAACTTTTACCATAGATGATATCAAGTCCTTATGCTATACAATATTTTTGCATGTTTACTACATCATGCCAGTACTGAAACTTTCGATAAAATAAAGACAAGCAGATAATAATATATATATTCATACTGTACTGTGAGACAATTTGGTCCGGGTTTGGTGGGATGCAATACACCAGTGCATGTAATCCATTTGCGCAATGTAAAAGGATTTAGTCTAAGATGGTTATTCTAATTTGTTTTAACCCGAGGTATAGTTCGTCTAAAATTTCAAGCTCAAATTTATTTAAAGTTTATGGAGCTTAATAAGCTCCATCGAATGCATATAGATTATGTGGATTGAAATTGTTTAGATACATTGCTATATAGATTACCCAATTGCTATATGATCTTTTGAGTATCCCTACAATATTCCTCCAACATAAGCAACTTCATTTATCAGAGCTAACTCTAAAAGATAGCTCCAATAGATTTCTCATAGGATACCCTAAATCTTATTTTCTAATAGATCTTTCTTTAACAATTTATGATATTCGCTATCGGCCAATTCTCTTTTTAATTTTGAATACTTTTTAGCATCGCTACCAACAGGAACTCTTAAGAAAGGACCTACCTCCTTCTCGTTTGAAACCTTTTCTATTGCTTGTATAATTTCATTTGCAACAATCTTAGGATGAGGAGCATTGCTCATTGCAGGATAATAAAATGACAAAAACTTTTCTATCGTATCATTGTAGTAAGATAAAGAATTATTATCCCTATTAACTGCTTTCTGAACGACTTGTCTATTCTTATTGATATTGTACTTGTCTGGAACAACCAAATCTTCTACAAATCCTGTATTGATTACACCAGGTTCAATAAGTATTATTTTTATTCCATAGGTTTCCACTTCAAAAGACAAAGACTCACTCAAACCTTCAAGTGCAAATTTTGTACTAACATATACTGACTGAGAAGGAATTCCGGCCAAGCCTGACACGGAGCTGATATTAATTATTATTCCATCCCTTTGAGATCTCATTATTGGAAGAACATTTTGTGATACTCTTATTACACCAAAAACGTTTGTTTCATATTGTCTTTTTATCTCTTCCATAGGCAAGTCTTCTAATGCTCCGAAAAGACCGTATCCTGCATTATTTACAAGAATATCAATTCTATTTCTTTCGCTAATTATTTTCTCTATTGTCGTTTTTACTGAATTATCATTATCAACATCCATTTCAATTATTCTTATAGGAAGATTTTCTTGTTGTGCGATTCTTCCTATTTCTTTAGATTTTTGTATATCTCTCATTGTGGCATATGTAAAATAACCATTACCAGCAAGCATTAATGAAGTCTCAAATCCTAATCCTGTTGAACTACCTGTTACAACAGCGACACGGGTGCTTTCTCCATTTGGTTTATTATTACTGTTACTTCTAGGAGTCATAGTCAGAATTATGATTCCAGGGATTTATCTATGCTGCATGGCTAGAAGCGTAAATCAGTGAGAAATTCTTAAGATGAGTGTCAGTTATGTTATTTTAGAGATAAAAAGCAAGCAACACCAACTACAATACCTGGTTGACAAAGCCATATAGTTAGCGGGTTCGGTGGAATGCATGACAGATTTGACTCAATTTTGTCATCTATACAGTGATATTAAATTTGTAAAGCGGTCCAATAAGAATAGCTATATCTGTAGCTGCATCTAACGTACTGCTTTGAAATGGTTTTCATAGAAGATACTTGAAGTGTGTTTGATAGACCGCTTGATACATATGAAAATTAGGAATCACACATAAAAGAAGATATAGCATTAATTCAACTACAAGATATAATAATAAGATTGAGATATTAAATCAAACGATTTTATCAATAGCCGGAACAAGACAACAATGATGCTGACGCTCAAACTATTAGAATGAAAGCAAGGGATAGATAATATCTAGATAATAGATAGTTACATATTTCATTCCAAACGATATTTTTGTAAATAGCTTTTAAATAAATAAGCAATAAGTTAATGCACTACAATAGTTCTTAGCACCTACCTATAATGGAACACATTTCTATTCATATAACTTACACGTTTGTTTTCATTGTATAAAGTGATTGTTCCTTACAGATGTTCTCTTATATCTTCACAGTTATTTGTATGAGTATCACCTTTACTTGGTTCAAAGTCTACTATTACATCAAGACCATCTCCACAATCAAAATAATCTGCACCATCCCCTCCTTCTAGAATGTCATTTCCAGCCTCTCCATAAAGTTCATCATTACCTTTTCCACCTACTAGAAAGTCATCATCAAGTCCTCCGAAGATAATATCATCTCCTCTTCCAGCATAGAGTTCATCTCCTCCTGCACCACCT
>DASQYF010000366.1:0-3372 GCA_035639375.1 Nitrososphaeraceae archaeon | reverse complement strand
GAAAGCGTGATAGGAGAAACTACTGTTTCAACTAAAGCTCTGGAGAATTGTATTACAGGAAAATAAATAGAGGTTCAGAAAGGCGTACGATATTTGTTATGATATAGATAAAGTTACTTTACTATTATTCTCCCTGTCATATATGGATGAACTATGCATACATAATCATATGTTCCAGGCTTTTGAAAAGTCATAGTAAATGTATTTCCAGACCCAGGATAGAGATTCTCTTGTCCTTTTGGAAGAAGCCATCCAGAATTAATATAATCTTCAGTACCACTCATAGAATAGTTTGCATTTTGCTTCATATAAGTGACATTCTTCCCTCCTCCCGTTGTTGTTGAATCTTCTGTTACTACAACAGGATTGTACGCTCTTTTATTGATAGCTATTATAGCATTATTGTCTGGAGTCATAAGAGGTTCACTATTAGAATTTGGAATAAGTGGCATAATCTGTGTGGAATTAGTAGTAGTAATAGTATTAGAAATAGTAAATGGTGCAATTATATCTGCAGCATAAGATTTATTATTATTATTATTTAAGACAAACGTTACAGTGTGTGGTTCTGGTACCGGCGTTGGATTATACCAAGTTACGCTTTGGCCAGCTTTGATTTGCACCTGTTGAGGTGAGAATAGTATTATTGCTGCGTTGCCAACTCCTATTCCAGCTTGTACCTCTTTGACTTCTTGTGCATAAACTGCACTAATGTTGATTGTTGTTAACCCAATTGTTCCAAGGAGTATAACAACTACTGAAATTGTAAGTACGGTTTGAAATCTTAGTCTTGTTTTCATTATTCTGCAGTATAAGTAGTAATGTAGATAAAATTTTCTGCTTTATCATTCCATTGCTCCTAATATATGATTATTTCTTTTGTATTTTTCTTTAGCGCTACATACTTTCCTCTTCTTAATGCCAATCAATTATCGTTTCATTGAGTGAGATGGAAGTCCTGTAAAATCTATGATATATGCTTTGCATATTCACGAAGCTATATAACCCATGGCTATCTGAAGTAACAAATTCTTTTAAAATGTGTTCTGCATCCCATCTCATGGTTGTCAATTCTGTATTTGTTCTAAACAACCCATACAATGTTAGTAGATGAAAAAGCTAAATATAGAATTAACAGAACCCATATACATGCAGGGACCTAATCCCACCGAACCCGCTACAATGTTGTTCCTTTATTACTACCTATCGTTGCCGCAGTCATAATCAACAGTCATAAGACTATCAAATCAAGATGATAAATACAGAAAAGAAGAGTCAGCATATCATTTTCTCTCTCGATTAAAAACCCTTATGTAAATTGCTTTTTCTAGTTCGATTAAGTCTTATGTAACCTCTTTGTTTGGTTATATCTCGTCATACCATAACATATCTACCTAACCAGCTAGCTAACGCAAAGCAGGGTTGACGAAAGTCTTGGTTTGTTGGTAAGAGCGTAGCCTAACCATAATGGAAATAGTAGCAACCACGACAGAAGAAAGTGTGAATTGACTATAATATTACAGAAAGAACATTAACTGAGAGTAACTGGGAGTTAATGTCAATAATTAATTATGTTTGAATGACTATGAATATTAAAAGAGCTATGGAGTTAATACGTATAGGTATCTGATGAGAAGCGATTTTTCTTCCCTCGTGAAACACAGTTTTGATATCCTAATTTAAATCACCTAGACTTACAGTGTTTATAAGCAGATTAGATTTCTAGGGGACTCGGGAATATAAAAAAGAAAAATCTGTTGCATCTTAAAAAGTATTTTTACTGTCCTCCAGCTACTCCTGCATCTGGATTTCCTGTTGGACTCCCTGTTTGAAGCATCTCTTCCTGCTCTAGTGTATCTTCTATCTCTGTAGCCAATTTTTGAATGGTCTGCGCGTTGTATCCTTTTGCAAGCTCTTGATTTACATGAAGAACAGCACTGTTTATCTTCTCATATGGACTACCAACTCTAGAGGGTAATGCATCTGCCTGCGCTTGTGTAGTTATAAGAGTTCCTGGTGGTACAAATTTATTATCTGGGATTGTGACACCGTCGGTTATAGTGCTAGACACTCCTACTGCCACCCTCTTTCCAATTTTCGCATTGAAGATGAAGCTCTTCATACCTACAAATGTCTCATTTCCAATATATGCAGGTCCATGAACCTGTACTCCATGTGCCAAACTGACCTTATCACCAACATATATGGCAAAACCATTCTTAAATTCACTACCATTACCTTTCAAAAGAGATCCTTCTGCTGAATATCTCCTATCGTCCATATTCTTGCCATGGGATGTTGTTTCAAGAGCATGTAAAATTACACCATCTTGCATATTAGAATAGTCTCCAATATGAATAGGGATTCCTTCATCACCTCTACAAACTGCAAATGGTGCAACCAGCACTAGCTTTCCAATTTCACAATCACCAATGACTAGCCCAAGAGGATCGATGTATGCAAATTTAGATACTCTTGGATAGGTTATATTTGGATTGAAATCTGTCTGGATGTTAGGACGGATATTCATAGGTGCAGAAGAAGGCGACGATATTAACATACTGTTATTTCCGTTAGTAGTATTGTTAGTATTACTTGCCGTCGTCGTGAGTTGCAGCTGTTGTCCTAGTTGAGGTTCTGCTGAAGCTGTATTTGCAAAGATCTGAATAGAAATGGTTGTTATAGCTACAATTGAAGTCAATAAAGCTACCAGTACTGCTGTTGCCGATATAATCATAGTTCTCCTTAATTAGCAAATACGTTACAATATAGTTAACACCATCCAATTATTTCTACAAAGGTGTCAAAATTTTTCAGATTTTGTTGTCGTATTTCATTAGTATTTGCAGCTATCATGATATATTTGAACAGTTAGATCTTTTTCAATAATGGACGCCTAAAAGGAGAGCCAGAGGGGTCTGTGTTATGTATTGCTGTCAGATAGACGCATGGTATGTTTCCCAACCATTGGCTACGACATGGATAGCTCTGTTAATAATAGGCATTGAAATCATAGCAAGAGGTATCTCTGGAAGAAAAATATCATTAAGACGATCTTAGGGTGAATAAAGAGACAGACATCCTAATTTTCCTAAATATTTAAGATTATGTATTCTCTTTAAAATCCTGATTATGTCATGGTCTTTTTAGCATATATATATTCACATAATTCTACTAAGCCTAGATATGCTATAACATAACCTTTGACTAAATCATTTTACACTTCGCAAATGGATTACATACAATAGTGTATTGCATCCCACCGAACCCGTGACAATCAAAGTGATAATTTTAGAATAAAAGAGCCAGAAAGTTTTCGTGATAGCAAAAGCGATATTGCTGATTGAATGTAACAGCTGTGGTACTAGTTCC